>JAGRJL010000342.1 GCA_020442775.1 Lysobacterales bacterium
TGCGGGTGAGCGAGCTGGTCGGGCTGCCGGCAGTCTCGCTGAGCCTCTCACAGGGCGTCGTGCGGATTCTGGGCAAGGGTCGCAAGGAGCGCCTGGTGCCGATGGGCGACGAGGCCCAGCACTGGATAGAGCGCTATCTGAGCCAGGCCCGGGGGCTGATCCTGGGCAAGCAGACCAGCCCGGCGCTGTTCGTCACCCAGCGCGGCGGCGCGATGACCCGGCAGGCCTTCTGGGTGCTGATCAAGCGCCACGCCTTCCATGCGGGGATTCATCGCCCGATCTCGCCGCACACCCTGCGCCACTCCTTCGCCACCCACCTGCTCAATCACGGCGCCGATTTGCGGGTGGTCCAGCTGCTGCTCGGCCACAGCGATCTGTCGACCACCCAGATCTACACGCTGGTGGCGCGCGAGGCGCTCAAGAAGCTCCATCTGGAGCATCATCCGCGCGGCTAGATGCCAGCGCTTACCGAAGGTTCCCTGCCCGATGCTGCACGTGGTTCTGCACCAGCCCGAAATTCCGCCCAACACCGGCAACGTGATCCGCCTGTGCGCCAACACCGGCGCGCGACTGCACTTGATCGAGCCGCTGGGCTTTGCATTGGACGACGCGCGAATGCGTCGGGCGGGGCTGGATTATCACGAGTACGCCGAACTGCAGACCTACCCGTCCTACGAGCACTGCCGTGAGGCGCTGGGCGCGCGGCGCTGGTTTGCCTTGACCACCCGAGCCGAGCGTAGCGTCTATGACGCGGCCTTTGCCGATGAGGACGTGCTCCTGTTCGGACGCGAGACCGCCGGATTGCCCGAGCAGGTCCGCCAGTCGATAGCCCCGGAACAGCGACTGCGCCTGCCAATGCGCGGCAACAGCCGCAGCCTCAATCTGTCCAACGCAGTCGCCGTGGTGGTTTATGAAGCCTGGCGGCAGCTGAGCTTTGCCTAGCGGCAAATCTGGTTCGGTTTGGCGTTTCCATTGATGCGGTTCGCTGCGCTCACCACATCCTGCGCCACTGCTGTTCGGCCGCGAGACTGCCGGGCTCCCCGAGCAGGTTCGCCAGTCGATAGCGCCGGAACAGCGCCTGCGCCGGCCAATGCGCGGCAGCAGCCGCAGCCTCAATCTGTCCAACGCGGTCGCTGTGGTGGTCTATGAAGCCTGGC
>JAGRJL010000343.1 GCA_020442775.1 Lysobacterales bacterium
GGATTCAGGCAGAGAATTGGCCGCGCCCGGCACCAATTGCAAATCACGATGATAAGGTGCGCGCGGGCCGGATCCCCGTGTTTCAATAGCGCCCGCGTATCCCGGACGGGGCCGAGATGCGCTTTAACCAATCCAGAGGACGACTCCTACCCATGTGCCTACGCCCGTTCCTGCTGCTTGCGCTGGTGTCAGCGAGTTTTCAGACGACGTTTGCGGCGGACGCCGGTACCGACGTACAAGCCACGGCCAGCAAAAGCCAGTCCGGATCGGGCTGGATTCGACTGTGGCAGGGCCTGGACCTTAGCGGACTCATCGAAGCGCTGCCACCCGCGCAAGGCGCCGATCCGGAGCGGCCGGAGCAGACCCTGGCCCAGCGCGAAGCAGAACTCAACGCGATCGCCGAGCAGAATCGTGCGCATCAGCAGCGGCTCGAGGACCTGGCCGAAGTGGTGCGCCAGCGCGACGCCGAACTGGCCCGCCGCGACGCCGAGCAGGCCGCCCTGGCCGAGCGCCTGGCGCGCCTGGAGGCCGCGATGAACACGGCCCCGCAGGAACAGCAATAGCATTGACCAGGGTCGGTCGGGCGAGTTGCTCAGCCTCAGCCCTCAGCCCTGGAACTTGCGGCCAAAGTCCGCACGCACCTCGAGGCCAAGCCGCACGCCGCTTCCGCCACCGCCCCCGGAACCCACTGGCTACTGGAACTGGCCACTGGAACTGTGCTCCTAGTACTGCCACCCCACGTTCACATTCCCCACCCCGCTGCTCGGCACCGTGTAGCTGTGGTTGGCTCCGCTCTCCCAGACCACCGAGCCGTCGGCGCGGATCTTGATGAACTTGTATTGCAGGTTCCTGCCGGCCGGCACGCTCACCGTTAGCCACCAGTTCGGATAGGTGCTGGCATTGGTCAGCATCGCCCCGACCGCGCCGTAGCCGCTGCTCGCCCAGTTGCCCAATTCCAGAGTGTTGCCGGTGAGGTAGATGTGCTCACCGGGCACGGTCGGTGAAGCGTTGTAGACGGTGAAGGTGACCGGAATCAGCCTGGCCTGGTAAACGCTGAAGTCGAAGGGATTGGAGTTCACGCTGCTGCCGGCGCGACGCACAGTGAGCGCCTTGGGACCCTGGCTGATGTTGGGCACGGTGGCGACGATCTGCTGGTTGCTCCAGCTGACGATGGCTGCGGTGGTGCTGCCAAAGCGCACGCTGCCCTGAGTTGCCCCAAAGCCGTCGCCGGAAATCACCACCTGCACGCCAGGCTGCGCCGCGGTCGGGCTCACCCCACCCAGACGGGCAACACTGCTGCTGGGGTCACGCTGCCACACCGAGACGCTGTTGGCCGGCAGGCTCAGCGGATTGCTGGCGTAGCCGCCGCCGGTGGCGCCGGTGGAGGTCAGGCTGACCCCGTTGAGCAAGCCCAGATAGTCGCCATAGCTGCCGCTGGGCAGGGAGGTCACCAGCCCGGAGATGCTTTGCGCGCTGCCGCCCTTGTTGATCGCCACCACCACCACCGAGTCGTAGAATTTGCGCTCGTAGATGTAGACGTTGCTGTTGATCCAGCGCTGCTGCACCGAACCATAGGCCAGCGCCTCGTTGTCGCGGCGCAGATCCGAAAGCTTCTTGATCAGGCGAAAGGCGGTGGTGGTCTCGTTGAAGCCCGGCATCCGCCGGCGATTGTCCGGATCGTCGCCGCCCTGCAGGTACTGCTCGGTGCCGTAGTAGACGCAGGGAATCCCGCGCGCGGTGAGCACGAAGGAAAGCGCCGCATGCAGATGGGCCACATCACTGCTGCTGGTGTCCACGGTCAGGAAGCGCTTGCGGTCGTGGTTGTCGACGAAGTTGACCAGATCATTCTGGTAGACAAAATCCGCCTGCTGCTGCTCCACCACCGCATTCAGCGAGACCATCGACCCGCTCTGCCCGAAGACGCTGGACAAGCGGGTGAACAGCGGAAAGTTGAGCGCCGCTATGCCGGACTTGTTGCTGAACTTGCGCATGTTGCCGTACAGCGGATTGTTGCTGTCGTCGGCCACCCACTCGCCAAACACGAAGCTGCGCTGGTGGCTGTAGATGGCATTGGACAGGGAGTATTGCCAGCCCCAGTTGACGTGCTTGGTGGCGTCGATGCGAAAGCCGTCGACCCCGTGATCCTGCAGGTTGTTCACTGCCGCCTTGAGCAGGGCATCAACGGTTGGGTTGGTCTGGTTCAGGTCGGCCAGATCGTAGATGGTGTAGTACTGGGTTTCGTAGGGCGAATCCCACTGACTGCCGCCCATGTTCGGACCGGTCTGAAAGAACCCGCCGGGATTGCTGCTGTAGGTCGCCTGGAGCACGCCGTTGGCCTCCAGCCGGCCATCTTCACCGGAACCGCGGATGTTGGAATGGTTGGGCGCGAAGTCGACAATCACCTTGATCCCGGCGTTGTGCGCGGCACTGACGAAGGCGTCGAAAGGCTGCCAGGAGCGGCTGCTGGTGGTGAAATGCTCGTCCGGCTTGAGGGTGTCACGCATCTCGTAGCCGTGGTACGGCGCAAAGGAGCCGCCGATCGCCTGCAGATTGCGATTGTCCAGCGGTGAGGTCACCCAAATCGCGGTAATCCCCATGTTTTTCAGATAGTTGATCTTGGCGGTCAGTCCCTGGAAGTCACCACCCTGATACTTCTGCAGATTGCTGCCGGTACCGTCATAGAGCGGATCACCGGGATAGTTGTTGCTGCTGCTGGCGTCGAAGAAGCGGTCGACGAAGACCTGGTAAATCACATCGCGGTTGTAGCCTGGTCGCAAGGTCTGCGCACCCGCCGATAGCCCCATCAAGGTCAGCAGCAGGCACAGCGCCTGCAGGAAACCTGGACGGACGCGCTGTTGCGTGACTGCTGCCGAAAGCTGGTGAATGCTCATGGACCCTCCCCGGTCAATGCCTGCCTGAATTGAGGTAATCGGCCCTGTCCGGCCGACTGCCCGCCGATCGCGGCCAAGCCGCCCCCGCAGCGCATGATTGATGCGCTGGACGGTCCCCTGGGCTAGTCGCACCAGCCGCGCTGGCGAGCCATTTCAGACTAGGCTTCGTTGCCGAATGTAACAATGCTTTGCAATCGTATTCATGCCCCGGTGTGCAGCTTCCCCTCAGTGCGCGTTTGATTTCCCGAAGCCCCACCGCAACCAGTTGGAGACGGCGTCGCTCCCAAGCCGTGCAAAGGGCAGCGACGACGTGCGACCGATCCAGCGGCGGGAACTTGGTGCCCGTTCAGGCGTCGTTTAGACAGACCGCTGGACCAACAGCGTCGATCAACCTAGGAGTGGAAACAATGCGCCTGTACTGGATCCTGCTCGGCTGCGCCCTGGCCCTGAACGCCCTGGGACAAACCCGAGGCGACCGCTTTTACGCATTGCCGCCGATCGTCGCCCCCGGCGCCCCCCTGCAGCTGCACTGGAACCTGAGCGAAGATCCCGCGGCGCGATGTGCGCCTTCGGGAGGCGCACAGACAATCTGGAGTCGTTTGGGTGAAATGCCGGCCCAGGATTGGGAATGGATCAACGCGCCGCTCAGCAGCGGACGCAAAAGCTTCACGCTGAGCTGTCAAATCAACGGGCAGATGGTGCAGGCCTCGATTTCGGTGACCGTGCGCGCGCCATCGGCCTCGCCCTTCTACGGACCCACGCGCACGCCGTGGGAGGAAGTTCCGGCAATGACCGAAGCCGGCCTGCGCGCCGCCGGTCGGCCGGCCGTCACCGACAACACCATGCTGTTCGAGATCGAGGGGCAACTGCCCGGCTACACCGCCGAAGACGCCGACCGCAGCGCGCTGATCTACGACCCGGACACCCGCCAGCTGATTCCGCTGCAGAGCAGCAGCGCCCGCCAGCCGATTCCGGGTCATGCCGTGGCGAGCGCGATCGACGTCAGCGGACGCTACCCGGCGGTCGCGACCGAAGCCGGCGAACTATGGTGGGGCCATTCGCAGTGCGCGCCCACGGCGCAGAGCTGCTCTACCAGTGCGCTGGGTCTCCCCCTGGCGGGCGCCGACGGGGTGAGTTCGATCAGCACCCAGACCGCGGTGGAGTTCCTGATGGTTCGGTTCTATGCCTATCGACCGATCATCGTTTTCGATTCCACCAATCGACAGCTCAGCGGCGAGCCCACCAATGCCGACCGCAACCTCTATTTCATGTCTGACCGCGGAGAGACGGCCGGCATCCCTCAACTGTTGTCCCGGAACGCAGACGGCGAGCCTTTCGATGGCCCCAGCGGGCGACCCGCATTGACTCGGCAGGCCCTGGACTATTTGGCCGCGGTAACCTTCGAGACCCGCGCCGGCAACGTGTTGGCCAGCCAGGGCGTGCACAACCCCGAGCACCACAGTCAGATCTGCGGGTTCAGCATCGGCGAATTCCAACCCCGCTACGACAGCCTTTACTGTGTGTCCCGCAACCGCCTGACCGGTGAGTTCGGCAATGGCGACAGCAGCGCCGCGCGCGCAGTCACCACGATCGGAAACGGGGTCATCGTGGTCTTCGAGTCGACAGCCTCCAACCTGGTCGAGGGTGACACCAACCAGGTCAGCGATATTTTCGTGGCGGCAAGGGACTATCAGCACGGGATCAAGGGCCCGGTGCGCCTGAGCGTCGGTAGCGACGGGCAACAAGCCAATCAGGCGTCGCGCACACCCAGCATCAGCGAGGATGGCAAGACGGTGGTGTTCGAATCAGACGCCACCAATCTGGTTCCTGATGACCGCAACGCGCTGACCGATGTGTATGCGCGCGACTTGAGCGAGGGCCGGGTTGAACGGGTGTCTACCGCCGCCGATGGCGGGGATGCAAACGGACCCAGCGATCTGGCCGAGATTTCCAGCGACGGGCGGGTGCTGTTTCGCTCGTCGGCGACCAACCTGCTGAGCGCTGCGATGCCCGATTCACCGCTAATCTATTTCCGCCAGCGGATTCGACACGGCGGTTCGGCAAGGCCGTCTTTTAGTGAACTGACGCTGGGGCCGGTTGATCGAGGATCGACCTGTGGCGGCGGCTATCACGCGTTTGTGCTTAGCGACGGTCCAGCGCAGGTCCAGCGCGACGACTGGTCTCAGCTCTACTTGCGCAGTAGGGACGGCGCACGCTCGCATGGCGCGATCGCCAGTCTGGCAGAGGGTCGGTTCAACGTTTTCTCCCTGCCGCCGTCAGCGTCTACCCGAGTGGTGGACGTGGTGATCAGTTCGGTCGGGATCACCCCGTCGCCCACTGCACAAATCAAGGTGCGCGCTTTTGAACCCTCCCAGAGCCTGTTCTACGACGGCTCGCAGACGTTTTTCGATGACACCGTGACCATTGAGCCGGGCGCGCCGCTGCATCTGCGGGGGTCCCTTCGCGCCAGCGATATCAGCTTCCAGGTGAACATCAACAGCGCCCAGCACCATGTGGTACAGCTGCAGTTGGAGAACGCCGACGGTCCGATGACACTACCGCTATCGATCGGCCTGGCCGCGAACACCGGCTTCGATCCACACAGTAAGTTCGGTGGACTGCTGGGCGTTTGCCTGGACCAGCCGGCGCAGATCGATGCCGCGCTGGATTCGGCAAGCTGGCGAGAGGAACTGGCGACCGCCGACCTGCAGCTGAGCATCTTCGATGAGAACGGCCAGCTGCGCTATCGCGTGCCGGACCCAGGGCGCTGATCGAGCAGCTTCAAGCTGGTTGCAGGCCTGCTATGGTTGCGGCCCTACCCATCAGGAGCCCAGCCATGCCCATGGAAATCAAGGTACTCGGCTATGCCGCGCTGCTGCAGATCATCCAGTTCCTGATCATGGCCGTGCCGGTCAATCTGACCATGGGCATCGCCTACACCGCCGGGTCGCGCGATCAGCCCAAGGAGATTCCGGGCATCGCCGGCCGGCTCAAACGCGCCTTCGACAATCACTTCGAGGGGCTGGCGCTGTTCACCATCGCGGTGCTGGTGGTGACTCTGGGCAATGCCAGCAGCGATTTCACCGTGAACTGCGCCTGGGCCTACCTGATCGCCCGGGTGCTGTACGTCCCGGCTTACGCTTCCGGGATCTTCATGCTGCGCTCGCTGATCTGGTTTGTGGGGCTGGTGGCCACGTCGCTGATGCTGGTGGCCGCGCTGTTCTAGCCCGGATCTTTCGTGAATGTTCGTTGCGAGGGTTTCTCAGATGTGCTGTGGTGCGATTCGCGGACGGGAGACCGGCGAAGGCGCACTTGACAGTACGTCGAGTCGATCGGAAGGAGCAAACCGCGCTACAGCACATCTGCGGAAGCCGCCGTAGAAGGTTCATGAATGATGCGGGCTAGGCGCCGATGCTAAGTGGCTTGTTCCGAGCACGGCGCGGCGATGATTTGCTGAATAGCCGGTCAGTTGCCGCAACTCTCAATGGCCCTTGCCAACACTGCGGTCGTTACCGAATATCCCGAAATGTGAGAGCAACCGCCGCCAACATCCTCACCGCAGCGATGCTTTTCGCAGGCTTCGAGCACGGCGTCCTGATGACCGAAAACGACGCCCTCCATGCAGGCCCGGAGCTGTCGGTCGGCGATCAGCGAGTTGTATTCCAATCGGACGCGATCACTGTCCTCGCTGCCTGAAGCGTGCTCATCGCTCGCGACATAGCGTGTGTCAGACGCCAGGGAGAGCTGCATCTGATTCCGGCACGCCTCGTGCCGCTCCAGCCAGATGTCGCGCCTTGCGCTCCCTTGCACCTGCTCCAGCGCCAGTTCTTCGCGCACTCGCGCGCACTCTGGATCAGAATCCAGACAGCGGCGAATGAACAGCAGCTGGTTCTTGCCTTTCTCCGCGCCAAAATGGGCGAGAACCTCATCCCCCACCGAAAACTGAGCGGCCTTCAGGCACACAGAGGGTCGGCACGTGAAGCCAATACGGGTAGTCGCGTTGCCGGGACCGGAGAACACCAACCGGTTAGCTTCCACTTCAACCAGGACGCCCACCTGTCGCATGGTGACCTGATCACCCATGGCGACGCTCATGGCTGGCAGCATCAGGGAAACGACCAAACAAGCCGATCGGAGGCGGTGCATCAGGATCTCCTCGCAAAGCGCTCGCCCGCAGGCTCCCCTACTCGTCAAACACCTGACGGATCCGCTCCTGATCCATGTGGGTATCGAGGTGAGAGAAGGCCTTTTCCACTTCGGGGTGCGCCATCAGCTCCTGCATCGCCACGCCCCCAAGTACCTCAAAGGCCTTGGCGATTGAAGCGGGACCGTCGGCTTCGACCATGGCCTTGATCTCCACCGCGCAATCATCGGCGATCAGGCGGGTGTAGAGCTGCCCGACTTCCTGATTGGACTGCGTGTCCATCTCAGCGGTCGCGGCCGACAGCGAACTGATTTCCGGGTGTTTGGAAATCGCCAGAAACATCCATTTCACCAGCGCCTTGCGGTCCTTGCCGGAAGTGCTGTCAGTCAGACAGGTGGCGGCGCGGTCGGTGGCCGGACCGGCGTGAGCCACCATCGGCAGCAGCAGAGCAATCAGACACAGGCGCAGAACGATGGACATGAAAGCTCCTCGGGAGGTTGGTAGGCCACAGTTGACCCGGATTGACGCCAGTATGCCATCGCTCATCTGCGGGTCGACGCCCTGGGCTCAGCGGATAAAGCGACTCAGTGCAGCCGGCGCAAACTGTCCGTCGCTGGGCATCGGCAGCTGCGTCATCGCCTCGCGTCCATCCTTGGCCAGCCCCTGAACGTGATAACGCCCCGACTGCAGATCGTGGAACACATAGGCCGCCGGCAGGGTGGCGGGCATCTCATAGAAATTCTTCAAGTAAGCCAGACTCACCCGCCACAGCTTGCCGCCCTTGTCGTACTGATCGGCAATCACCACGGTCCAGCTGTCCTCGTCCACATAGAACACCCGGCGGCTGTAGACGTGGCGCCAGTCCGGCTTGAGCGTCGCCTCGATCACCCAGACCCGGTGCAGCTCGTAGCGGGTGCGCGCCGGCGCCAGATGGCCCGGCTGCAGCAGCTCGTCGTAGTCGCCGACCTCCAGCCGGTAGTTGTTGTAGGGGATGATCATTTCCTGCCGCCCCACCAGCTTCCAGTCGAAGCGGCTGGGCGAGCCGTTGATCATGTCGGTATCGTCGGCGGTGCGCAGGCCATCGGCGTTGGAAATCGCCATATCGAAGGCCAGCAGCGGCGCCCGCAGCACCCGTCGACGGCCGCTGTCGTAGGCCCAGGCGCTGCGCGGCGCCTCGTCCTGATTCAGGGTCTCGTGCACCAGCACCCCGGTACGCGCCAACCGGGCCGGCGCGGTGACGTTGGAGCGCAGCGAGAACAGCCGGTTCTTGAGCGTCTCGGCGCTGCCTTCGGGATCGTAGAAGTGGAATTTGACCTCGGTGTCGCGGGTGATCAGCAGGTACTTACCATCCTGAAAGACGTTGGCGTCGCTGCCGCTGTTGGCGATGAACTGACCGCGCCAACGGGTAACGTGATTCCAGTAGATCTCCAGCGCGCTTTCGGGCCGCGGGAAGGGAATTCCGCCGTAGGCACCCTCGACCCCGTTGCCATTCTCCACCAGCCTGGCGGTTTCGTCGTTCTTGCGAGTGTTGTCGTAGACCCACTGTGGTGCCGCGTGACTGCGCCGGCTGGGATAGACCGCCATCTGGAAGCTGTCCGGGTAGCGCTTGAACAGGGCCTGCAGTCCTGGTGACAGCTGTTCGGCGTGCTCGGCCAGGTTGCCGGCGGTCACCGTAAACAGCGGCTGATCGTCGGCGTAGGGATCCGGATGCATGCTGCCGGGACCCTCATAGGCAGCGATGGGTTCGCTGATGCCGCCTTCCCAGGCCGGGATCGTGCCAGCCTCGTTGCCGGCCTTGATCGCGCCAAAGGGGGTAAGTTCGGACCAATCGGCGGGCTCGCTGGCCCATCCGGCGGCACCCATCATCATCGAGCCGACCAGCAGCGCACAGCGACAGATCCTTGCCATCGAACTCCCCTTGGTTTTCAGTTCCGGCAGTCTATCTGACTGTCGGGGCGGCAGTCGTGAAGGGTCTGCAGCGCCGGTGCAACGATCGGTGACGCGCGGGTGCAGCGGACGCCTCACCCGCAAGCCGGCTACTCACGGCCATACGGGTTGGCAGTCTCGCCTCGGCCTTACTCGACCTTGGGGCGAACCAGGAACACCTGGTTGGCCGCGCCGGAATTGGCGATGACGATGTCGTCGTAACCATCGCCGTCCATGTCGCCAATCGCAACGCCGTAGGAATCCAGCGCCTCTTCGCCCAAAGCCATCGCGCTGAAGTGCCCTTCGCCCTGATTGAGGTGAATCAGATTGGGCTGCTCGTCGTTACCCTCAACCAGATCCAGATCGCCATCCCGGTCCAGATCCACCGTGGCCAGCGAGTAGCTGCGGCCATCTTCTGCGCCGAAGTTCGGGCCCTCGGCAAAGCCTCCCTTCCCGTCGCCCCAGTAAATCCGGTTGCTGGCTCCGATGCGGCTGAGGATCAGATCCAGATGGCCGTCGCCGTTGAGGTCAGCGGCGAGCACCTTGCGATGATCCCCGACGCTGTCGGGCAACGCGACAGCCGACTGGTAGTGCGGCGCATGGGGCAGACCCAGCATCACCACGCTGGGCTGCTGATCGCGCCGCGCGAAGGCCAGATCGGGCACTCCGTCCTCGTTGAAGTCGCCGCTGGTGACCCCGGTGGAGGGAGTGTCCGGCGCGCCCAGCGTCTGCGGCTCATCAAAGCCGCCGCGGCCGTCACCGAGCAGCAGCAGATCCGGGTCTCCGCGCCTGGCCAGCACCAGATCGGGAACGCCGTCGCCGCTGAGATCGCTCAGCAGTCCGCTGCGCGAGTCGCCGCCGGTGCCGCCGATAGTGCCGCCATCGGCGAAGCTGGCCTTGCCGTCATTGAGCCAGACCCGAGCCGGCAGATCGTCGTAGACGGCGACGATGTCGATATCCCCGTCACCATCCAGATCAGCGCTGGCCAGCAGATAGCTGGGCCGGTGCGCCTGCCCCAGCGGCAGTGCGGTCAGCAGCCGCCCGCGCCCGTTGTTCAGATAGACCCGGTCCGGCGCAGCCCAGTGACGGCCGTTGGCGATCGCCACGTCCAGATCGCCATCGCCGTCATAATCGGCCAGTTGCGCGTCGGCGCTGAGTTGCTCGTCCAGATCGAACAGCAGGAAGGGACTGTCGATCACCCGGATTACCGGGTTGGCTTCTTCCGCCCACAGGCGAACGCTGACCAGCAGCAGTGCGATTGCGATCCATCTGATCATGATTGCTCCGTCGGTGAACCCCGGCGGCTGCAGCCAGCGCCGATTTGCGGCGGCAAACGGTCCATGCTCTTGACAGGGTTGTCAACGGTGAACGTCAAGCGCCCGCTTGATCGCCGGCAAGCGGAGCGGGACAGCCGCTGCGCTAGCCTGGATTATTCGTGAACGTTCGTCGCGAGGGTTTTGCAGGCGCGCTGTGGTGCGGTTCGCGGACCGGAGATCGGCGAAGGCGTACTTGACAGTACGTCGAGTCTATCGGAAGGAGCAAACCGCGCTACAGCGCGCCTGGGGAAGCCGCAGTAGAAGGTTCATGAATAATGCGGGCTATGGACTCACTGAACAATTCACACGAGCCGCGTTTCGAGTCCAAATCGGTTGCTGGTAGGCGCAGTCCCGAAGGGCATAGTCACTCTATGCCGGAGGGCTGCAACACCGCAGCAACCGATTTGGGCCGAAACCCTCCGGGACGACACCTCCATGTCTTGTTGAGAAGGGGGCCCGCCAGCTGCGT
>JAGRJL010000344.1:0-25608 GCA_020442775.1 Lysobacterales bacterium
TTCATCGGTCGCGATGCGAGCACCCGCTGCTCGCTGTCGGCATCGGTGATCGCCGGCAGTGGCGATTCGATGCAGCGGGACTACTATTACGACAGCGCCCGCGCGCTGTCTGATCTGGCCGATGCCGAACAGATTGGCGCTGAAGCCGGCCGCCGCACGCTTGCGCGGCTCAGCCCCAAAGCGATCAGGACCGGCGAATACCCGGTGATCTTCTCCGCCGAGCTGGCGCGCGCGTTTTTGGGCCACCTGTGCTCGGCCGCCAGCGGTGGTTCGCTCTACCGGCGCGCTTCCTTTTTGCTCGACGCCTGCGGCACGCAGATCCTCCCGGCCTGGGTGCAGGCTGTCGAAGACCCGTTCCTGCCGCGCGGCTCCGGCAGCGGCAGCTTCGATGCCGAAGGCGTCGCCACCGTGCATCAGCCGCTGATCAGGGACGGCGTGCTTGAGCACTATCTTTTGGGCAGCTATTCGGCGCGCAAGCTGGGGCTGCAATCGACCGGCAACGCCGGTGGCCTGCACAATCTGCTGGTCAGCAGCAATGCCGAGGGTATGGCGCAGATGATCGGCTCAATTCAGCGTGGACTGCTGATCACCGAGGTGATGGGTCAGGGCGTCAATCTGATCACCGGCGACTACTCGCGCGGCGCCAGCGGATTCTGGATTGAGAACGGCGAGATCGTTCATCCAGTGCACGAGATCACCATCGCCGGGCACTTGCCCACCCTGTATCAGCGCATCGAAGCGATCGGCAACGACGTCGACAGCCGCGGGATCATCCGCTGCGGCTCGCTACTGGTCGGGAAAATGACTGCCGCCGCCGAGGAATAACGTCCCTGCGCCAACGGTGGCTGGCACTAGCACCCGCCGACCCGCACAATGGCAATCATGCTCCGCAATCAGGAAGTGCCATGATCCGCTTCGCCCTCCACGGTGGCGCTGGCGTCATCGAACGATCGCGATTGTCCGCCGACCGTGAGGCGGACTACCGCCACACCATGGAGGAGATCACCCAGCAGGCAAAACAGCGACTGCTGGATGGCGAATCAGCCGCTGCGGTGGTGGAACAGGCGGTGATCTCACTGGAGGAGAGTCCGCTGTTCAACGCCGGCTACGGCTCGGTGCTCAACGCCGATGGCGTGGTGGAAATGGACGCGGCAATCATGGACGGCGAAGGCCGACGCTGCGGTGCGGTCGCTGCGATTGCCCGCGTCGCCCATCCGGTCAGCGTCGCGCGCGCACTGATGGACGAGGGCGTCCACGTCCTCCTCGCTGGTCGCGGCGCCCAGCGCTTCGCGGTGGAACAGGGCTTTGCACTGCTGCGCGAGGAGCAATTGATCATTCCGGAACGCCAGCAGCAACTGCTCGCCGCCCGCGCCGAGAACCGGGTCAGCCTGGATCACGATCAGGATGTCGCGCCATTTGATCCCGACGACATCACCGGCACCGTGGGTGCGGTGGCGCGCGATCTGAATGGGGGGCTGGCCGCAGCCACCTCCACTGGTGGTATGACCAACAAGCATCCTGGCCGGGTCGGCGACAGCCCCCTGATCGGCGCCGGCACATGGGCCGACAACCAAAGCGTCTGCGTGTCGGCGACCGGCCACGGCGAGTATTTCATTCGCGGACAGGTGGCCTACGACATTCATGCACAGATGACCTACGCCAATGCGAGTTTGGCCGCTGCGGCGGCTTCGGTACTGTCTCGGGTCGGCGCCATGGGCGGCAGCGGCGGGCTGATCGCGATCGATCGCGAGGGCCAACTTGCACTGCCGTTCAACTCCGCCGGGATGTATCGCGCCTGGTTTGGTGCTGACCAGGTCGTCCGCGTCGCCATCTACGGCGACGAGTAGTTCAGGGTACTGCGGGCCAGTCGGACGATCGCAAGGGAAGCTCCAGTGGCGCCAGGTCCAGCGGTTGGTCCCAGGTCCTGGCCTGCGCCGGAGTTTCCATTTCCGTGAAGCTCAGATCATCGAAGCGCGCCAACCGCAATGCAGGCGCGAACGCTCCTGCCTCATACCGGCTGCGGTAGAGCGATCCTTCCTGCGCGTAGAGCAGGTCACCGTTGTCATCCCAATCAGCCCAGCTAACCATCCCCAGATCCAGAATCGTCGCCTCGTCACGACAAACCCTGGCGACTGTTTCCCGCCAGCGTCCCTGCTTGCGGTAGATTCCGGTCAGGCAGAAGGCCAGCGAAGTCCGTTCCGAGTGCGGGTGAAGTTTGGACCACAGCTGCGGCGGATCGTAACGGATCCACAAGGGCGCGCGATCACCATTCTTGTGTGCCATGCTCTCGTCCAACAACTGCCAACCGTCCCGAGCCAGGCGAAAGTCACTGATCGGGCGATCCTCTCCCCAACCCGAGTGCTCGCCGCAAGGCAACACTTTCATCGATGGCGGCAAGGTGAATCCGCGATCCTTGCGAAACTCTCGACGGCGATGATTGAGGACAATCTCGCCGCCATTTAGCAGCCCGCCGCCACCCCAGCAATCACCCTTGGGCCACAGACACAGCGCGGTCAGAAAGGGCGGCCTGCTGATCGCGGTCCACGAGTAGAGCGGCGGCCGATGGTTCGCCGCAAAATAGATCAGATGCTCGCCACAGGGCGACAGGTCGCAGCGCTGATCATAGATCCGTCCCTTGAGCCACTGCCCGGGAAAGAACCGATCCTGGTCGCGGTGCCAGCGGATCAGTTGCACCCGATTACTGGGCCCGCGGCGGAAGATCACCGCCACCGGGGATTGTCTGGCCAAACAGACCGAGAGCTGGGTCGCTGGCGAGTTGTCGCCCATGCTGTTCAGAGTCAACCGCAGGGCGTCGGTCAGACCCGACCGTAGCGATCCTCAAAACGCTCGATATCGTCTTCGCCGAAGTAGTCACCGCACTGCACTTCGATCAGATGGATGTCCTCATCGGTGCGATTCTCCAGCCGATGCAGGGTTTCCACCGGGATGTAGATGCTCTGGTTGGCGAGCAGATCGACTTCGTCATCGCCAACACGTACCCGCGCAATGCCCTTGACCACGGTCCAGTGCTCGCTGCGCCGATGGTGCAACTGCAGCGAAAGGATCTGGCCAGGCTTGACCACCAGGCGCTTGACCTTGCAGTCGTCGGCATCTTCCAAAATTGTGTAACTGCCCCAGGGTCTGCGTACGGTGAGATGGGTGTCGGCACCCGGGTGGCCGTCGGCGCGGAGCCGATCCACCACCTGCTTGACCGCCTGCGCGCTGCGCCGGTGACTGACCAGCACCGCGTCGCCGCTGTCGACAATCAACACATCTTCCAGGCCCACCGCGGCTACAGTGCGGCCGCTGCTGCGCACATAGCAGTTGCTGCTTTCCACCATCACCGCCGGGCCGCTGACCCGGTTTCCGCGCTCATCGGCGCTGCCCAGGGTTCCCATCGACTCCCAGGAGCCGATGTCATTCCAGTCGAAGCTTGCCGGCACCACGGCGCGCCGCTCGGCCCGCTCCATCACTGCGTAGTCGATGGAGATGTCGGCGACCTCGGCAAAGCGCTCGCGATTGAGCAGGCAGGGCTCGGCGCGCTCGGTGGCGTCCCAGGTTGTCTGCACATCCTGCATCAGCTCGGGGCAGCTGCGTTCGGCTTCGGCCAGTAGCGCGGCCACCGGGAAGCAGAACATGCCGGAGTTCCAGTAATACTGACCGCTGCGGAGATATTCCTGTGCGGTAGCCAGATCGGGCTTTTCCACGAAACGCTCGATGGCGTAGCCCGCAGACAGCTCGGCGCCACGCAGGATGTAGCCGTAGCCGGTCTCCGGACGGGTCGGAGCAACTCCGAAGGTGGTCAGATAGCCCTCAGCGGCCAGCCGACTGGCATTGGCAACGGCTTCGGCAAAGGCGTCCAGATCATCGATCAGATGATCGGCCGGCAGCACCAGCAGCTGGGCATCGGGCCCAACCTGGTCCTGCGCCCACAACGCCGCCGCCAGCAAGGCCGGTGCGGTGTTGCGCGCCAGCGGTTCGAGCAGGAAACGGGCCTGACCAACTTCCGGAATCCGCTCATACAGATCCCGGGTCAGGAAATAGTGGTCGCGGCTGGTCACGGTCAGCAGCGGTGCATCAGGGGCGACCCTTCGGGCCCGCCGAACCGCCTTCTCCAACAGACACTCGCCGTCATCCAGGACCATGAAGGGCTTTGGGTAGCTGCGCCGCGAGGCCGGCCACAGCCGGGTTCCTGCACCGCCTGAGAGTATCAATGGAATCAACATCTTGCTTTCCTTGCTGCTCGTGCTATTGACCGCCGCCGGAGGCAGCCGTATCGGCGATACTTTCGCTTGGTGGCAGAATCCGCTGCGGATCCATCAGCTGGCCAAGCACCTGGGCCAACCCGGTTTCCCAGCTGGGCAGGGCAATGCCAAAAAGATCGCGAAGACGCCCGCAGTCCAGTTTGGAGTATGCCGGACGCCGCGCCGGGGTTGGAAAATCGACGGTCGCAATCGCGGTAATGGTGGGCTTGTTGATCAACCAGCCCGCCTCGGCCGCAGCGTCGATAATCGCGCAGGCAAAACCGTACCAGCTGGTCTGCCCGGCGGCGCTCAGATGATAGGTGCCCCAGCGACGATAGCCCTGTGGGTCCGCATCTTGCGCCGCCAGCAACTGGGCGGTGGCGTCGGCGATCTGGCGCGCCGGTGTCGGTGCACCGATCTGATCGGAAACGATGGTCAAGCGCGGTCGCTCAGCGGCCAGCCGCAGCATGCTGCGCAGGAAATTGTGTCCGCGACTGGCATAGACCCAGGCGGTGCGCAGGATCAGATGTGCCTCGCAGGCCTTGGCCAGGGCGACCTCGCCGGCCCGCTTGGTGACGCCATAGACGCCCAGTGGCTCGGTCGGGTGCTGCTCCAGATAGGGGCTGGTAGCGGCCCCGTTGAACACATAGTCGGTAGAATAGTGAATCACTTTGGCACCGACGGTCTGCGCCGCCTCGGCGATTTCGGCAAGCGCCAAGTGATTGACTCTGTCAGCGGCCTCCGCCTCCTGCTCGGCCCTGTCCACCGCGGTGTAGGCGGCGGCATTGACTACCCACTGGGGGCGCAGGCGCCTGATCGCCGCGGCCGCCTCACCGGACTGGCCCAGATCAACCCGCAGGCACCCCGGTCCGCCGCGTCGCGTGGCCGGGTGCACCAACCCCAGCGGCGACAGTGACCGGCGCAGCTCAAAGCCGACCTGACCGTCGGCACCCAGCAGGAGTATCTCTCGGTTGCTCATGAACTGGGTCTAGCGAGGCAGGAGTTCGGGCGGAACCTCGGCCAGCAGCGCTGCCCTGACGTCCTTTTCCGACAGCGAAGGCGCCTCGATCGGCCAGTCTATACCGATCGCCGGATCATCCCAGCGCACCCCACGATCGCTGGGCTGGTGATACAGGGAGGTACACAGATAGCTGAAGGTTGCCCAGTCCGAAAGCACCGCAAAGCCGTGGGCGAAACCCTCCGGCACATACATCTGACGCCGATTGGCGGCGGAGAGATTGGCGCCATACCACTGACCGAAGGTGGGCGAGCCCTGACGGATGTCGACCGCGACGTCGAAGACCTCGCCTTCTACCACCTGCACCAGCTTGCCCTGCGGATTGGGCCACTGGTAGTGCAGTCCGCGCAGCACGCCGCGCCTGGAACGGGAAAGATTGGACTGCACAAAGTTCGTCGGCAGACCCAGATCGGCAAATCGTGCCGCGTTGTAGCTCTCCATGAACCAGCCGCGATCATCGCCAAACACGGTTGGCTCCAGCAGCTGTACGCCACCCAGACGTTCCTCCAGGGTTTTCAAGGCTGCACCTGCCGCTTGGCCAGATCGAGCAGATACTGACCGTAGCCGGTCTTGCCCAGTGCTGCGCCGGCCTGCTCCACCTGCTCGGCGCTGATCCAGCCCTGCTGGAAGGCCACTTCCTCGGGCACCGCAATCTTCAGACCCTGGCGCTCTTCGATGGTCTGGACAAAATTGCCAGCCTGCAGCAGTGAATCATGGGTGCCGGTATCGAGCCAGGCAAAGCCCCGACCCAGCTTCTCCAGACGCAGCGCACCGGCCTCCAGGTAGCGCCGATTGAGGTCGGTGATCTCCAGTTCGCCGCGAGGCGATGGCGCCAGACCGGCAGCCAGTTCGCTGGCCCGGCCGTCGTAGAAGTACAGCCCGGTAACCGCCCAGCGCGACTTCGGCTGCGCCGGCTTCTCCTCGATCGACAGCACCTGACCCTGGCCGTCGATTTCGGCCACGCCGTAGCGCTCGGGGTCCTTGACCCAGTAGCCGAACACCGTGGCGCCTTCGGCAGTGGCTGCGGAGGCGCGGTTGAGCGCACCGACCAGACCGTGGCCGTAGAAAATGTTGTCACCCAGAATCAGCGCGGAGGGCTCGCCGGCAACGAAGTCCCGGCCGATCAGATAAGCCTGCGCCAGTCCCTTGGGCTCCGGCTGGACCGCGTACTGGATATTGATACCCCACTGGCTGCCGTCGCCCAGCAGGGTCTTGAACAGATGCTGCTCGTGTGGGGTGTTGATCACCAGCACTTCGCGGATCCCCGCCAGCATCAGCACGCTCAAGGGGTAGTAGATCATCGGCTTGTCGTAGATCGGCAGCAACTGCTTGCTGATGACCTGGGTCAACGGATGCAGCCGAGTGCCGGCGCCGCCGGCCAGAATAATGCCGCGCTTGACGCTCATGCACTCGCCTCTTGCAGACCCAGCCGCTCGCCGCGATAGCTGCCGTCACGGACCCGTTGCCACCAGGTCTGGTTGTTCAGATACCAGTCCACGGTTTCGGCCAGCCCATCTTCAAAGCGGCGGCTGGGACGCCAACCCAGCTCCTTTTGCAGCCTGGAAGAATCGATCGCGTAGCGCTGATCATGGCCGGGACGATCGTTGACGAAGCGAATCTGCTCGCGATGACTCAAGCCGTCGGCGCGCGGCCGCCGCGCATCCAGAATGTCGCACAGCGCATGCACTACCTGCAGGTTCTGGCGCTCGGCATCGCCACCCACGCAGTAGACCTCGCCGATCCGCCCGGCCTCGATCACCCGCTCGATCGCATGGCAGTGGTCGAGCACGTAGAGCCAGTCGCGGACATTCTTGCCGTCGCCATAGACCGGCAAATCGGCCCCGTCCAGACCCTTCAGGATCATCAGCGGAATCAGCTTTTCGGGGAATTGATAGGGTCCGTAGTTGTTGGAGCAGTTGGTGATCAGCGTGGGCAGGCCGTAGGTGTGATGGAAGGCTCGAACCAAGTGATCACTGCCCGCCTTGGACGCCGAATAGGGCGAGTTCGGCGCGTAGGAAGTGGTTTCGGAGAACTTGCCCTCGGCGCCCAGGCTGCCGAAGACCTCGTCGGTGGAGACATGCAGAAAGCGGAAGTTCGCCTGCGCATCGGCCGAAAGCGATTTCCAGTAGGCCAGCGCCGCCTCCAGCAGGGTCAGGGTGCCGATCACATTGGTTTGCACGAAGGCGGCCGGGCCGTCGATGGAGCGATCGACATGGGATTCGGCGGCGAAATGCACCAGCGCCTGCGGTTGATGCTCGGCCAGCAACTGGTCGATCAGGGCGCGATTGAGGATGTCGCCCTGAACAAACTGGTGCCCGCTGTTGCCGGCGAGCGGATCCAGGGTTTCGCGATTGCCCGCATAGGTCAGCGCGTCCAGCGTCACCACCCGGGCACGCTGACGCCGGACCACGTCCAGCACAAAATTACCGCCGATGAACCCGGCACCGCCGGTCACCAGCCAAGTGGGTTGCATCATCAAACTCCTGCGTGCTCGTGCGGGGATCGCGTGCGGGATTCCCCGCCGCGGCCCTGCTCCGACCGCAAAAACCAGGCAAAGTTCAGCGACCGTGCCCGAGTTTTGCCTTGTGGTCCTGAGCCCTGGGCCCTGGGCCCTCGCCCCTAGAACGGAATCTCGTCCTCGAAATCATCAGCGGCCGGTGCCGGCTGCCGCGCGGGCGGCTGCTGACGCGGGGCGGAACGCTGCATCGGTGCGCGACCGCCGCCGTCGTCCATCCCGCCACCGGCCCCACCGAGCATCTGCATCTCGTTGGCAATGATGTCGGTGGAGTAACGGTCGATCCCTTCCTTGTCGGTGTATTTGTCAGTCCGGATCGAACCTTCGATGTACACCTGCCGACCCTTCTTCAGGTATTCGCCGGCGATCTCCGCCAGCCGCCCGAAGAACTTCACCCGATGCCACTCGGTGCGTTCCTGCTGCTCACCAGTCTGCTTGTCCTTCCAACTTTCCGAGGTCGCCACGCTGATCGTGGTGATCGCCGCGCCGCTGGCGGTGTAGCGCACTTCCGGGTCGTTGCCCAGATTGCCCACCAGAATGACCTTGTTAACTCCACGCGCCATGAGAGTGTGTCCTTCGCAATGATTTCAATCCAAGAAAGCGTTCCGCGCCCGGCAGCATCAAACGCTGCTGGGGGCAGCGTCTAGTCGGGGCCTGAAGCGGGGCTTTCCGAGGTTCGCCGTCGCCGACGATGGATGAAATTCTAGCACGCACGCCCTCCGCGGCTGGGTAAGCGATTGTCTCTGTCGCTGTAGGAATCTGGGTAGATCGACGCGCGCACTGATCCCCGACTTGCGCCGCGAAGGATTGGCTATAATCGCGCCCCTATGTCGACTTCCGCACTCCCCAACCACGCTGACGCACCCCGTCCGCAGACCATCGCCGATGTGCTGGCGCTGACCCGCGCAGATCTGGACCGCGTGGACCGGCAGATCCGTCGTGAGCTGCACAGTGATGTGGTGCTGATCGGACAGATCGGCGAACACATCATCGCTGCCGGCGGGAAACGCCTGCGGCCGCAGCTGGTGCTGCTCTGTGCCCAGGCCATCGGCGAACAGATCAGCGATGGCGCGGTGCAGCTGGCGGTGGTGGTGGAGTTCATTCACACCGCCACCCTGCTGCACGACGACGTGGTCGATGAGTCCGATCGTCGCCGCGGCCGCGATACCGCGAACGCGCTGTGGGGCAACGCGGCCAGCGTACTGGTCGGTGACTTCCTGTATTCGCGCGCCTTTCAGCTGATGGTGGGCGTCGACCGGATGGCGGTCATGCGGATCCTGGCCGACACCACCAACCGGATCGCTGAAGGCGAAGTGCTGCAGCTGATGCATCTGGGCGACCCGGAGGTCTCCGAAGCGCGCTATCGCGACGTGATCGAGCGCAAGACCGCGGTGCTGTTTGCCGCCGCCTGCCGCCTTGGCGCACTCACCAGCGGTGCCAGCAGCGAAGTCGAGCTGGCCTGCGCGCGCTTCGGCCATCACCTGGGCATGGCCTTCCAGATTGCCGATGACCTGCTCGACTACACCGGCGACGCCAGCAAGATCGGCAAGGAGCTGGGCGACGATCTGGCCGAGGGCAAGCCCACCCTGCCGCTGATTCTGGCGCAGCAGCGCGGTTCGGCGGAGGTGGCGCGCTGTATCGCCGACGCGATCCGTGAGGGCAATCGCGACGCCTTGCCGGCCGTGGTCGAGGCCTTGCGCCAGACCGATGCACTGGAGGCCTGCGAGCAGTTGGCGGCGGATGAAGTTGCCGCTGCCAAGCAGGCCCTGGAAGCGCTTCCGGACAACCCATGGCGGGCCGCATTGGAGGTGCTCGCCGAGCACGCGCTGCGCCGGTCGAGCTGAGTCGAAGCGGGACCGATCCGGTCCCTTCGGCCGACACGGCATGATCTGCACCCATTCCGCCGCCGGTTGTGAATTAGACTGCGGCAATACTGAAAAGGACCCAGCATGAACGCTATTCGCCGCTTCGCCACTCTCTGCGCCTTCAGCGCTGCCGCTTTCGGCGCCGCTGGCGCGCAGGCCCAACAGGTCGATGCGGAGGATGCGATCGCCTACCGTCAGTCCCTGTACAAACTGATCCTGTGGAATTTTGGCACGCTGTCCGGTATGGCCCGCGACCGCATCGAGTTTGATCGCGAAGAGTTCCGGATGCGCGCATTGCGGGTATCCAACTTCTCCCGTCAGCTCAGCGAGGGATTCGGCGAAGGCACCGCCACCGGCGCCCCGACCGACGCGCTGCCCGACATCTGGACCAACAAGGCCGATTTCGACACCAAGCTTGCAGACTTTCAGCGCGAAGCCCACAAGCTGTACACGATGTCAGCCAGCGCCAATGAAGAGGCGCTCAAGGCGCAATTCAGTGCGGTGGCCGGGACCTGCAAGGCCTGCCACGACAGCTATCGCAAGGATTGACCGCGGACGCCGCCCAGCGCGTCAGCCAGGACCCAGATAAACCACTGCGGCAACCAGCCCCGCGCTGATCAGCGCGCTGGCCAGCAGCGCGAGCATAGACCCGGGCGGACTGGCGTCGGCCACTTCGCCCGGCTGTCGGCCATGCAGCATCGGGGCGATCAGGTTGCGCCCCTTGATCAGCCAGTAACCCAATACCGCGGCGACGTGGATTGCGCCAAGGACCAGCAGCAGGCGATAGCCGATGTCATGCCAGCGATGCGCGAGCGACTGGGTCGCTCCCGAAACCCGGTCGTAGAGGGGCCCGAACCACTCGATATCGTCGCCGTTGAACAGGCCGCTCAGCGCCTGTGCCAGCACCGCCAGCAGCAGCAGCAGCACCGCCCAGCCACCCAGGGGATTGTGGCCCGGGGCCGCCGGGGACGCGCCGCGAAGGTACCGCCAGATCGCGCCTGGGCCGCGGACGAATTGGCTGAAGCGGGCATAACGCGGGCCGACCAGGCCCCAAAGCACCCGAAAAACCACCAAACCGAGCACCAGATAGCCAAAGCGGAAATGCCAGCTCATGTCCAGCCAGCCCAGCTCCCCAGTGCCATAAGCACCGATCAACCCAAGCACCAGACCCCAATGGAACAGCCTGACCGGCAGATCCCAAACCCTGATTTGCTCGACACTCACGCTTCGCCCCTCAACCAATCCCCAGACCTTCGACTTCCCCCAGCTCCACCTCGGCAAATCCTGCGGCTGCGGCGAAGGCTCGCCCGCGCGCGCGGTAGTCGCTGAAGGCGTCGAAGCTGGGAGCGCCTGGAGAGAGCAGAATCACTCCGCGACTCAAGACTTCCTGTGCGGCAAGCACTGCTCCAGCCAGATCCGGGCACCTGAGCAACTGACAATTCCCGAGTGGCTGCTGATCCAGCAGATCAATGATCCGGCCGCCGTGTGCGCCCACGCCGATCACCGCCGCCGGCGGATTCGCGCTCAGCGCGCGGGCAAACTCACTCCAGTCCAGGCCCCGATCATGGCCGCCGACCAGCAGCGCGACCGGCTCGCCGGCGAAGGCATTGAGCGCCTCCAGGGTGGCCGCCGGGGTGGTAGCAATGCTGTCATTTACGTAGCGTCTCCCGTCGGCCTCGCCCACCAGCTGCAGTCGATGCGGCAGCGCCTTGAAGGACGCCAGATGCGGGGCCAGCTCGCGGGCATTCAATCCGCAGGCTTCGACGATGGCCAGCGCGGCAGCGGCATTGATCTGATTGTGGCGACCGCGTAGCGGCAGGTCCGCGCAGGGAAGCACCTGTACCGAGCCGTCGCAGATCCAGCCGTCGGCCACGTGCCAGCCGGCGCCATGATTGAACAGGATTCGCCGCTCCAGGTGTTGAGTCCGCTTCATCAGCTCCGGATCAGCGGCGTTGAGCACCGCCACGTCGGCGCGATCACCGGCGAGGATCTTCAGTTTGTCGCTGTAGTAACGCTCCACATCGCCGTGCCAGTCCAGATGCTCCGGGCTGAGATTGAGCACCGCGGCCACCGCCGGCACCGCATCGCCCAGCTCCACCGTCTGAAAACTGGACAGCTCGATCACCCACCATTCAGGCGGCGGGTCGGGCTCCAGCAACTCCAGCAATGGCATTCCGATATTGCCCGCCAGCGCGGTGCGCTGACCGGCGCTGCGCAGCAGATGCGCCACCATCGCGCTGACCGTGCTCTTGCCCTTGGTCCCGGTGATGCAGATGCTGCGGTCCTGCGCATGCTCGGTGAACCACAGCTGGGTCCCTGAGATGAATCGCGAGCCGCGAAAGCGGGCCCAGTCGAACAGCTCGCCGTAGGGGGAGATCCCCGGCGACTTGATGATCACCTGAAATTGGCCCAGCAGCCCTGCACTGGGCTCCTCGGTGTAGATGGTCAGCAGCGGATCGACGCTGAAATCCCACTGCGCCGCCTCTTCCTCGCTGAGGATCAGCGCCAGCGGCTTGTCCGGCATCCGCTGACGCAGCACCGCCAGCGCCGCCTGCCCCTCGCGGCCATAGCCCCAGATCGCAATCTTGCGTCGCCCCAGACGTTCAAAGTCCATGCGTTTCCACTCATCTGCTGATCATCGCCGCGGCACATCCGCAGCCGGCGCTCATCATAGCCGCAGATCCGTGAACGAAGCCGGGAGGCGCGAGATCAGTCGAAGACCGTACGCAGGCGCTCGGGCAGATGGTCGCGATCGCCCACTGCCAGCAGGCCCGCCAAATCCAGCTCGGCGGGATCCAGCCGCGGGAGAATGTGGCGGCGGAAGTGCGCCACCACCGCGTCCTCCCGCCAGTCGGCGCGCTCACTCAGCCGGGCCAGCGCGGCACGGGATTCACGCGCCTCACCAACGCACTCGAAAGGCTTGTCTGCGCCCCACTCCAGCAGCGCTTCGAAGTCGCCGATCAAATCGGCATTGTCGAGCAGGTTGCGACCGAAGATCCGCACCAGCGCCGGCTTGACCAGAAATGGCGCCAGCGCGAGAAACACAAAGTGGCACTTGGGACATTCCCCGCACCAGCGCGAGCGCGGCTTGTCGCCGCTCAAGCGGAAGTTGCGGTTGCAGCTGGAAAAAGCGTCGAAGTAGCTCTCCAGCCTGGCAAAGCGCGCGGTCACTGCCAGCTCGCTCAGCGGTCGCAGCAGCGAGTAGTAATGCAGATCGCTGGCAACCCGGGAGCGCACCCAAGCATCAAAAGCGACCTCAAACTCCGGCCCCTTGCTCCATTGATGATTGACCGGCTGACTGTCGTGGATCAGGGTCGGCGCACCGGCCGAGGCCTCGTTGGAGAAAACCACCTCGTCGTAGCCATAGAGCAGCGCGGCCAGGGTCAGGATCGCCGAATTGATCGCGGTCACCGGCACATGACCGTTGTAGGCACCGCGGCGGTTGAGCTCGATCAGCTCCGGCGCAATCTTGCGCTCGATGTTGAGCATCGGCCGCCCGCAGCGTTCGGCGCAGTTGCGGATCAGCTCGGACTGCCCCACCCAGGTCACCGCGAAGGGCTCATCGCGTCCGCTCAGCAGGTCGATACTGACCAGCGAATCCTTGCCGCCACCGATCGCCACCAGCGCTCTGCGCGGCAGCGAGAGCGGGGATGCCTCAGACGCCGCCGCGACTCGCGGAATCACCACCCGGTCTGCCAGTGTGACCTGATTGACGTAGGCAAACTCCGCCAGCCCGTGCACATAGACCTGGGTGATCAGTTCCGCTGCCTGCGGATCGGGCAGCGGCCCGGCGAACTCGATCTGTCTGGGAATGGCCGCCTTGTAGTAGCTGGTCCCGGCCAGCCAGTGGAGCATCGACAGGGCGCTGGCGACCGCCTGTGCGCGCTGCGGCAGCACCTCGGGGGCACCGGGGAAGCGCACTACCTCGGTCAGCTGCAGATCATCCAGGGCGTAGTGCAACCGCGCTTCCCCGCCGGCGTACTCGGCGCCCACGAAGCGGAAGCACTGGACCTGACGCGGATCGAAATCTTCCCTCACAGCACTACCTCCGCGATCAGCGGGCGGCGATTGTAGCGATTGCCCATCACCGCACCATAGGCCCCGGCCTGGGCGATCAGGATCACATCACCCTCGGCCGCTGCCGGCATTCGTCGCTCCCGACCAAGCACATCGCCGCTTTCGCAGATCGGGCCGACCACGGTCACCGTATCGGTGGCTGGCTGACCGAGCCGACTCAGATTGACGATCGGATGCACCGCGTCATACAGCGCGGGGCGCAGCAGCGCATTCATGCCTGCCTCGATGCCAACGAAACGGACCCCGTGCTTGTCCTTGACCTGGGTGACCCGAGCCAGCAGCACGCCGGCGTCGGCGACCAGATAGCGCCCCGGCTCCATGTGCAGATCCCAGTGCGGATAAAGCTGCTTGACCCGCGCCAGTCCGGCCGCCACCTGGGCCAGATCCAGCTCGCGCTCGCCCGACCCCGGAACGCCCAGCCCGCCGCCAATATCGAGCCAGCGCAGATCAACGAAGCGCTCGCCCAGCGCCGCCAGCTGCGCGTAGACCTCGGCCCAGTGCTGCGGATCCAGAATGCCGCTGCCCAGATGCGCGTGCAGGCCGACAATCTTCGCGCCAGCATCGGCCGCCAGCAGGCGCGCGCGTTCCAGATCGGCCGGGGCCAGCCCGAACTTGCTGGCCTGTCCGCCGGTGCGCACCTTGTCATGATGGCCGCGGCCGGGACCCAGATCGACCCGCAGGGCGATCTGCGCACCTTCGAACTCGGCGCCCCAGTGCTGCAGCGGATGCAGCCCGTCGACGGTGACCATCACTCCGCTCGCCAGCGCCTGTCGATATTCCAGTCGCGGCGCGAAGTTCGGGGTGAACAGAATTCTGCTACCGGGCAGCTCGGGACAGTGCTGCTGCACCCAGGCCAGCTCCGCCGTCGACACGCATTCCAGGCCGAAACCCAGCGCCGCCAGGGCCTGCAGCAGGGCGGGATGATCATTGGCCTTGATCGCATAGAACCAGCGGTCCACCGGGCTGATCGCCAGCAGCCGCTGCGCCTGCGCGCGCACGCTGGCCAGATCATAGACATAGGCCGGCCCCTGGCTGGCGGCAATCTCCAGCAGCCGCGCCTGATCGCGCTCCCACCAGCGCGCAGCCGTCGCCACCGGTGCCTGGGAAAGCGACTCCCAGCTGGGCCCAAACAGGCGCGCGTCGTCCACCGCCATCACCCGGGCCCGAATCAGATGCTCGTGCAGCCGCGGCAACAGCGCCTCGGCAATGTCCTCGTCGACCACGAAGGTCAGGTTCAGATTGTTCGACGATTGCGAGACCAGATGGACTCGCTGTTCGCCGAACTCGGCCAGCACCTCGCTGAGTCGGTGCAGCATCCGCCGCATCCCCCGGCCAACCAGGGTGATCGCGGCACAGGGGCCGATGACCTTGACCCTGCAGACCCGCGCGAGATCGGCGCACAGGGCCTCCAGATTGTCGGCGCTGAGCAGGTTCTCGCTGGGATCCAGTGACACCGTGACGTTGGTCTCGGCCGAGCCGATCAGATCCACGCTCAGCCCGTGCTGACGGAAATAGCCGAACACATCGGCCAGAAAGCCCACCTGCTGCCACATCCCGATGGACTCCATCGAAACCAGGGTGACCCCCATGCGATGGGAGATCGCCTTGACCGACAGCGGCCCATTGCCGCCACCGGCGTCGATGCAGGTGCCTTCGAGCTCGGGCCGCTGGGTGTCCTTGATCCACAGCGGCACCGCGCCGTCGCGCACCGGCCCCAGGCAGCGCGGATGCAGCACCTTGGCCCCGGTGGTGGCGATCTCCTGGGCCTCGTCATAGTCCAGATGGCGCAGCAGGCGCGCTTCCGGCACCCGCCGCGGGTTGGCGCTGAACATTCCCGGCACATCGGTCCAGATCTCCACCCGCTGGGCGCCCAGCAGTGCGCCAAAGCAGGCGGCCGAGGTGTCCGAGCCCCCGCGCCCCAGCAGCACCGTTTCCCCGCTGAGATTGCGGGCGATGAATCCCTGAGTGATCTGCAGACTGCCCGCCTCCCTCAGCTGCTGGGCGATCGCCGGCGATGGCTGCACCTGGCAAGAGGTGCTCAAGTGGCGTGCCCAGGCACCCTGATTCGGCAGCGCCTGCGCAGAGAGCTGGGTGCGCGCGTCCAGCCAACCGGCGGTGACGCCTTCGGCAGTGAGGAAAGCAGCCCCGAGTCGACTCGACCACAGTTCCCCCAAGGCGAAGATTTCGGCCTGCCATGGATAGGCGCGCACGGCTGCGTGCGGCGATTTCAACAGGGCATGGAGTGCCTGCTCGACCGGCTCGACCACGCTCGCTTGCAACCCAAGCTCAACGGCGAAGGCGCGGTGCCGCGCGATAAGTTGCTCGGCCAGCGCGGCCCGGTGTTCGGCTTCAGCTTCGATCAGCCCCTTGAGCTGATCGGTGACCCCGGACACCGCGGAAACCACGATCAACACGCAGTGACCGTCGTTCAAACGCGCCTGGGCGAGTTCGCCAATGGTGGACCAGCGCGCCCGGGTGGACACGCTGGTGCCGCCAAACTTCAACACGATCCAATCGGCCGCGCTCACCCGCCATCCTTTGCTGCACTGCGACAAGGGCGCTAAAGCTAGCAGGTTGCGGACCTGACGGCATCCATTTGCGCGCACCCACTGGTGATTGCCCGGATCGGGCCACGATCGGCTGGCGCTGGAACCCGACCGGCCGCACAGGGTCTATGCTGACTGAGCCAAGCCAAAGCACAGTTGAATGATTGTTGCCACCACTCATCGCCCACCCCGTCCGGCATACGGTGGCTTGACCATCCTCTGCCTGATCCTGACTCTTGCGGGCGCAAGATCAGCAGCCGCCCAGGAAATAGCACCGGCGACCGCCAGCAGCACAGCGTTGGTCGCCGCAGCGCTGGCGCGCACCGAGGCGAAGATCCGCTATGACGGCCGCTACTTCGCCATTCCCTACCCCGGCGGCGATGTGCCTGCCGATATCGGCGTCTGCACCGACGTGGTTATACGCAGCTACCGCGCGCTGGGCATCGATCTGCAACAGCGGGTCCACGAAGACATGCGCGCGAACTTCGCGCTGTACCCGAAAAACTGGGGCTTGACCGGCACCGATCGCAACATCGACCACCGCCGGGTCCCGAACCTGCAGCGCTTTTTTGAACGCCACGGGCAAAGCCTGGCGGTCAGCGACAATCCCGAGGACTATCAAGCGGGTGATCTGGTCACCTGGATGCTGCCGGGCAATCTGCCGCACATCGGCATTGTGGTTGACCGTCAGAACACCAGCGGCAGACCGCTGATCGTGCACAACATTGGCGCAGGGCCGCAGCTGGAGGACGTGCTCTTTGCCTACCCGCAGACCGGGCACTACCGTTACGGCCTGGACGACTCCACTCAGCGGCCAGCGCCCGAGGGTCAATGAAACCGGCTGTATGGCTCATCGCCGCAGTCCCTCGGCGCTAGCTCGAAAAGCACCGGAGATTGACTTGCGGCAATCACGAAGGCCTATCTTCTCTTGGCGGGCGACGCCTGAACGCCCGTTCGCGTAAATAGAACATCAGCATCAGCGCCGGCGGGGTGAGCATCGCCCAATGCGGCAGATAGCTGACTACCGCATAGTCGGGAAGCCGGGGCTGGATAGCGCCGGCCCGATTCCCGGTGAGGACGACTACGGCGAAACCGACCGTGACCGCGGCCAACAGCCACTGCAGACCCGCGTAGGCGCTGACCACCGCTCGTCGCTGCCACAGAAAGGCGCCCCAGGCGTTGAGCAGCACAAACACCGCGAGCGAGGTCCATGCCGCCAGCGGATCCATTTTCAGCAGCAGCAAACCCATCATCAACATCCACGCAGTGCAGCCAAGCTGCACGCCCAGCCAGGCGCCAATACGCCAGTGAAAAGCGGTTCTGCTGCTGCGGCTGGTGCTCATCGCCTGCCCGTCAACCCGTTGCAGCAAGGATAGCGCGCCGGCAACTTGGTTTCGTCGGGGCCGAGTCGTCCCAGGCGGCGCTGGTCAAGCTGCCACCTGCTGGCGTGAATCACCGGTCTTGGCTATGTTGCCGCGTCCACGCCACTCGGTAGTCGCCATGTTGCTGTTCCTGAAGATCGTCCTGGCCGTGATTCTGGTCCTTGGAGGCCTCGCAATCAGCCTGTTCTGGTGGGTCAAGCGGCGAATCGGCCGGAGTTTGATCAATTACAGCGCCAGCTACGCGCTGGTGAATCCGCGCTGGCAGCAGCCGGCGAGATTGCGGCTGTCGGCTGGCGAAGACGAGCAGTGTTCGGAAGCCATGAAGGCGCTGTGGCGAGAGATTCACGCCCAGGGTTTTGAGCGACTGGTGGACCTGACCGACGCCGAGAGAAGCTTCGCGACGATCCGCATCGCGGTCAAGGAGCAGCATTGGGCAGCGGCCATCGTTGAGGCCGAAAACACGCCGCCGACCTTCGCCCTGTTCGCGCTGTCCACCGAGAACCGGCTTTGGTCATTTGGCAACGGCCCCGAACCCGCGCTGACCAACGCCGCGATGCATTGGGAGGTGGACTCCAGGCTGGACCCGGCCACGGCACTGGAGAAGTTGCAGGCCGCCAGTTCGGGCCAGACCCTGCGCCCCATCGACAGAAGAACCGCCCGCGCAGTGTACGAACGCGCCTACGCCGCGCGCATCGACGCCCAGCTGCGGCTGCCGTTCGTCCCCGCTGAAGTGGAAAGGGAAGCAGCGGCGAAGAACCCGCGAGCCACGCCGGAGCAGCTCTCCCAGGCGGTAGAGCTCAGCCGCAACCTGCGCAACAGCCAGCTGCAGGAAGCGATTCTGGACCAGTACCGAAGGACGTCGAAGATCGATGCGGTGCGCTGGGAGGAGATCTCGGAGAACCTGCATGTGATTCACTCGGGATTGTCCGAGGAGGATCTGCTGGCTCCGTTCCATGATTACGAGGAATCCGACCGGATCGATCAGCTGAGCTCGCAGATGACCGCACAGGGCTACTCTGGCCAGAAGCTTTTCGAGCAGATCTCGGCTCAGCTGGGGAATTGCTTCCAGCGTATCGGCAGCGTGGAACGCCCGGTCAGCGCCACCATCTATGCGGCCGATCGCGATGCACCGGACCAGGGTTCGGCGCGAATGCACCTGTATCAGGCGCAGGACGCTGAGGATCGCCCAGTCAGCGGGGCGCTGCTGGCGGCCAATGCGGCGGACGCCAAGGCTCAGATGGCCGCCATGGGCCTTCAGCAGGGCAAGATCATCGTTGAGTCCACTGGCATGGATAGCCTGGACGAGCTGATCATGACCCCCAGGGAAGCGGCAATCGCTGCCAGGGCCAATCGTGAGTCGATCCTGGTTTCGGCGCTTCGCGCGCTGTGGGGCAATGCGCTCCTGTGGCTTCCGCCGACCTTGATCGCCGGGTGGAACCTGTATTGGGGTACACCCTTCGGCTGGGGCGATTATCTGAGCTTCGTCCTCGCCACCGCCGCCGTGCTGCTGACGGTGGCCATCGTGGCCCCAATGATCCTCTACCACCAATTGCTGAAGTTGCGCTGCCAGGGCAGGTGGAGACAGGCGCAGTGGTCCCTCAACCTGTTGCGCCGCTTCAACTGGCTCGGCAGCCTGCCCAAGATGACGCTGGATATCGAGCAGGCCAAGCTGATGGGAAGCAAGTCGGATACGGCTGCTGCGGTGCGCTACTGGGAGCAGTTCAGGTCCGAGCTCAGCGAGGAGCAATTCCTCGGCGGGCTGGTGCAGATCCATGACAGCTGTGGGCAGTTCGACGAGATGATTCAGACGCAGCGGCGCATGGCGACAATCACCCAGACCCCTGACCTGGTCAGGATTGATCTGGCCATGGCCCTGTCCAGGTATCAAGGGAAGACCGAAGAAGCGGAGAACCTGCTGGCGCAGATCTCCGCAGCCGGGTTGTCCGAAGTCGCCACGATCGGCTATCACTTTACCCGCGGGCTGATCTGCGAGGCCCGCGCGCAGCACCAGCACGCGCTCAATCAGTACGCTCAAGCGGTGGAACTGACCCAACAGTTCCGCGGCAACCCGCTGGTCCAGGCCATCACCGCGGAGATCAACGGCTACATCGCCCTGTCACTAAAGCGCAGCGGGGAACTCGGCAAGGCCGACCAGCTGTGGCAGCGGGTGCGCCCGCTGATCGAACCCCACCCGTCAGGGCAGGCGCTGATTCGGCTCTACGAATCTTGAGTATTGCGCGCCATCAGTGCTGCGCTGGCGCGCTTGCGATCGAATGGGTCGCTTCGTAAAGTCACCGGGTGGTGTTGTCGAGATCTGGCCAATGACTGTATTGAGCGTCCCCGTTCAGAGCTATGCGCTGCGAGGCGCGCAGCCTGAAGAGATGGTGCCTACCATCGCCCTGCCCCTTTCCGAGTCGAGGCTCACGGTCGCCGAACTGATCCGGCACACGATCATCGAGCAGCTGTCGGAGTTGACCGTTCGACAGATGCTGGATTCGGTGCTGGCCCGCGAGCGGATTGCGCGGCAGTACCTGAGCGCTGCAGAGATCGCCGAACAGGCGGCATCAGGCAGCGTGCGCGGTCCGGCGGTTCCTGCCGCAGCAGTCCAGCCCCCCAGGTTTGACGTTGAGCACGAAGTCACCAAGGCCTGGCGCGGCTTCGAGCGGCGCGCGTTCAGGGTGGTGGTCGACGGGCAGATGCCGACGGACCTGAGCGAGCAACTCGCGCTGCGACCAGACTCGAAGGTTGCCTTCATGCGCCTGACTCCGCTGGTCGGCGGCTGAGCGCCGCAGCCGACTGCCGGACCATCCATAGCGCCCCGCTGGGTTAAGCTGCCGCGCTCTCTCGCGATACAGGTCTCGCAATGAGCAAACGACAGCCCGACGCTGCCCAGCGGCAGCGCATCAGCGCATTCACCGAACTGCTGCGCCAGAAACTCCCGCTGCAACCTGGCTTTGCGGCGCTGCAGGAACTGCGGCCTGGACAGCTGGAGCGCAGCAGAAGCTACCGGGAAGTGGATGTCGCGGCCTGGCTGGCCAACCTGAATGCCGGTTTGGGTGAAACCAGCCTGGAGCATTGGACAGATTGGTATCTGTTTCCGCTGGAGCGCGGGCTGGATCCGGAGGCCGACAAGGCACTGAGTCTGATCGCCGAGCATCTGGCGGCCTGCGTGATTGACGACCATCCAGCCGACGAATACACGACCGAGCAGTTGATCGGCCGCTGCAGCCACATTGTGAGCCACGCCGGCGACGACTACGAGCAGGTGCCGCGGCATTGGGGAGGGCCCCGGGATCCGCTCAAGGCGGTGCGCGCGCAACCGAACAAGGCCTGGATGAAGCCCTCCCTGGAGGACTGTCTGGCGCGCCTGGTCCGCCGGCCAGCCAGCCCCAGGCTGCTTGATTTCGGGGAGTTTTTCCTGGCCGGCAGTTGGGATCAGCGGATCCCCAGCGATGACGAAGATGAGCCGGGTTACCGGGTCGCAGAGCATTTCGGCTGGCTCAGCGGCGCCGTTCCCACCTTTGCGCTGATGCTCGCCGACGCCGGAAGGATGGATCTGGATCGACTGGTGCAGGCGCAGAAGGTCTGGGGCAGTCAGGCCACGCTGGAATGCGCCGAAAACGGCCTCGCCGAGCTTGACGATGAGGAGGACCAGACTACGCTCCCGGCTGCCAAGGCCCGGTTGGCCGAGCTCAGTGCCGATCGCCTGCTGGCGCTGCTCACAGATTGGCCGCAGTCCACCGTCGAGATCGAGCACGCCTACGGTGACCCGGACGCCTATCACGAACGCTGGCTGATCGAAGGTCTGCGCCTGATCGAGCGTGCCGGACTTGCCCCTGGCCAGCTCAAGGATGGATACGACAATCCAGAGTTCTCCCCAGTCATCAGCCTGCTCAACCTGCGTCGACTGTCGGACCGCCCCAGCGCCGAGATCATCGATCAGCTGGGCCAGTTCAGCCAGCAGACTCTGCTGACCGCCCTGCCCTTCGCCGGCATGGCTCGCAATCTGATCCTCAAGGTGCTGGGTTGGGACGATCTGATCCCGCTACAGGGTCAGCTCTACGCGATCGCCGGCACCAGCGCCAGCACCACCGACACCGATTTCAGCGACGTTCCCAACTGCGAGAGCGTGACGGTTGGCGTGCTCGACCGCCCGGCGCTCGACCTGGCCATGGAACAGGCCAAACCCAAGCACCTGGTCGCCTACCTGAAGGCGCTTTGGGCGGTGAAGTCGCGGATGAAGAACACCCGGATGGTGTTCGAGGCCTATCAAGGCAAGAACCGCGCGGCGCTGGAGAAAAAGCTGGTGCGCCATGGCCAGGTCGCGATTCGTGCCTATGGCGCGCTGCCCATCGACGGTCCGGACGACGCCCGCCAGCGCTACAGCGCCTTCATGCGGATGCACAAGGAAGTGACCCAGTACGGCCCCGAGCGGCAGGCCAACTCGCAGGCCGCGGTCAAGGCTGGCCTGAGCAATCTGGCGCAGGCTGCGGGCTTTGCCGATGCCACCCGGCTGGAGTGGGCGATGGAGGCCGAGATCGCCGAAAGTGCCGGCGCAATGCAGTACGAACTGGGCGACTATCAGGTGGCGCTGGTGCTGGATGGTCTCAATGCCTCCATTCAGGCCAGCAAGAAGGGCAAGGTGCTGAAATCGATTCCTGCTGCGGTTCGCAAGTTCGCCGAATACGCTGAACTCAAGCAGATGCAGGCGCAGATGAAGGATCAAGTCCGGCGCTTCCGCAAGGCGCTGGAGGCGATGATGTGCAGCGGCGAAGTGCTGCCTGTGGCGGACCTGCAACGGCTGGTGCGGATGCCGGCAATGCGGCTGTTGCTGGACCAGTTGCTGCTGCAATCCAGCGACGGCAACATCGGCTGGTTCAGTGCCGAAGCGATGAGTCTCACAGACCTTGAGGGCAACCGGCACCTGATCGAGGAAGGTGCCCGTATCGCCCACCCGCTGCATTTGTTCGAGGCCGATCAGCTGTCGCCATGGCAGCGGCAGATCGTTGAGCAGCGCCGGGTACAGCCTTTCAAGCAGGCCTTCCGCGAACTGTACCTGCTGACTCCGGCCGAGCGCGAAACCGCCACCTACTCCAATCGCTTTCACGGACAGGTGGTCAAGAGTGCGGTCACCAGCCGACTGCTGCAGTCGCGTAGCTGGTCGGTCAACAACGGCGAATATGAACCGGTCAGCAAGTACGACCGAGAACTCAAGATCGACGCGCAGATGGACTTTCCGGACATCGGCCATTTTCTGGCCGAGAATGAAACGGTCACCATCGACACCATCTGCTTCCGCCAGCGTCGGGAGAAGATGCCGCTGGATCAGGTCCCACCGCTGCTGTTCTCCGAGATCATGCGCGACGCCGATCTGGTGGCCTCGGTGGCGCAGGCCAGTGAGGAATACATCAGTTCGGCCGAGTCGATGCAGCGCCGCGCCGAACTGGTGACCGCACTGATGCGCAACATCGGCCTGGATCGGGTGCGCTGCGAGGGCCACTTCGCCCACATTCAGGGCCACCTGGCCAACTATCGGGTGCACCTGGGAAGCGCCACCATCCATATCGAGCCGGGCAACTACCTTTGCGTGGTCCCGGCACGCGACGAGGACGAGAAGGTCTACCTGCCCTTTGCCGATGTGGACAGGAAAATGAGCGAGGTGATCAGCAAGATCTTCCTGCTGCTGGACGATCAGTCGATTACCGACAAGAGCATCCTGGCGCAGATTCGGAGGAGTCAATAAGCATGCACAAGAGTCGCTTGGCCGGTTTCATCATCGATTGCCAGACCGATGACCTGCCCGCCGCCGCCAATTTCTGGGGTGGCGCGCTGGGGATGGCAGTCCGCCAACTGCCGCCCGAAGAAGCGGAAAAATACGTCGAGCTGGTCCATCCGCAGGCGCACCTTCATATCGAGGTGCAGCGGGTCAGCCACCCCAGCCGGGTCCATCTGGACATCGAAACCGACGACATTGAGGCGGAAGTGTGTCGGCTGGAGACGCTGGGCGCCAGGCGCGTCCAGCAAGTCAACCGCTGGTGGGTGATGGAAGCGCCAACCGGGCAGCGCTTTTGTGTGGTGCGCGCAGTCTCGCCGCGGTTTGCGGAAGAGGCGACGACCTGGGAATGAACTCCGCTTCGTGAGCCAGATCGCGAACAACCAACGATTCGGCGCATCCTCAGGCGAAGCCGTCCGTAGCTCGGTCACGATGTCGTAGTGTGGCAACCGGCGAGTACCTGGAAGCGAGCCTGTCTGAAACCCGAAGAGACGTCGTTGATCTGTCCCGCGCAATAAGGAGTTCACCATGGCCCATCTGTTCCCGTTCGCAGCGGTGCTGCTGCTTGCGACGCAACCGCTGTACGCGGAATCGGCCGTCGTCGAAGTCCCGGTGATTGGTTTGCCCTGCCAGGGTTGCGATGAAGTCTTCATTCGGATGCCTGACAGGCTGTCTAGTCAGGCCCGCATCGCCGCCACGGACCAACCGGGCCAGGCGCTGAGTATCGAGGGCGTGGTGCGCGATCAGGCAGGCAAGGTCGCGGCCGGAGTGATCGTCTACGCCTATCACACCGACGCCGATGGCATCTATCCGAACGCCAATCGCACGCGCGGGGCCAGCGGCTCCAGACACGGCGATCTGCGCGGCTGGGCGCGAACCGATGCGCAGGGCCGCTACCGCTTCGATACCATCCGCCCAGCCAGCTATCCCGACACCGCGATTCCCCAGCATGTCCACATGCACATCATCGAGCCCGACTGCTGTACCTATTACATCGACGACATCGTATTCACCGACGATCCGTTGCTGACCGAGCGGGCCAGGAATGCGCCTGCGAAACGCGGCGGGCGCGGGGTGGTAACGCCTATCCGGGACGCCCAGGGAGTCTGGTCGGTAACCCGCGATATCGTGCTCGGGCAGGGCATCGCGGACTACGGCAAGGCCAAGGGCCGTTGAATCGTCAGCATCCATGCCGGGAACTTCGTTGCTGTGCCTGCGACCTTCGATCGAGTCTTCATGAGGACCGCGGGACTCTCGCCAGCATTCGGCTCGTCGATATTGCGTGCCAAAGCAATGCGGGCAAGATGCCCGCGGTCCTTCAAGCCCATCCGCCCCAACCCTGAAGGGTAGTCAGGCGATACCGGAACGCTCTTCCTGGCTACTGGAACTGGCTACTGGAACTGGCTACTGGAACTGGCCCCTAAGGCGTATCAATGCCGCCGGCAAAGATCCGATCCGGATCGTCCAGGACCAGCAGCGGCTGCGCCTGCGGATAGGCAATCCGGGTGATTCGCCCGTCCGGCCAGCGAACCTCCAGTGCATCGGCGTAAGTGTCGGTGTTGAGGCCGAAATGCGCCTCGGTGGGCGCGGAGGACTGGAAGCCGCGCCCTGCCAGCATCACCTGCAGTTGCGCACTGCCGCCGCGCCAAAGGCGTAATTCGGCGCCCACCGCGCGAGTGTTGGGTCCGGGTTGGCGCAGGGCCACGCCCAATCCGTGGCGATCGGCTGGGGCGTCGTTGCGGAGCAGCCTGGCGTCGCCCTCGTTGTTGGTGACGTAGATATCCAGATCGCCATCCCGATCATAGTCAAAGCAGGCGATGCCCCTGCCCTGCCCGGTATCGGCCACGCCCAGCGTTTCGGACTGTTCGCTGAAGCTGCCGTCGCCCTGATTGACAAACAGCCGGGCTGGATCGGCCCCGAACACTGGATGGTTGCCAAAGGGCATGCCGTTGACGTGATAGATATCCAGCCAGCCATCCAGATCGAAGTCGGCGAAGCAACTGCCCCAGCCCCAAAAGCCCTGACGCACTCCGGCAGCTTCGCTGGTGTCGGTGAACACCCCGCCGCCGTCATTGCGATAGAGCCGATTACCGGTGAAACCCTGTCCGCCCACCGGGACTCCTGCCGGGTCATAGATGGAGCTGACGAACCAGTCCAGATCACCGTCGTTGTCGTAGTCGCCGACGTC
>JAGRJL010000344.1:25704-27100 GCA_020442775.1 Lysobacterales bacterium
CAGATCCAGCTGATGATCGCCGTCCATGTCGGCGAAGATCGGGGTAAAAGTGAGGTCGTTGGTCTGGAGTACCCCCAAGCCCGCGCTGATGGTCATATCGGCAAACTGATCGGTCTGGTTGTGCCACAGATGGCCCGTGCGTGGTGGCGTCGAGGTGTCGTTGTCCCAGTGGCTGACCGCCAGTTCCAGCTTGCCGTCGCCGTCGATGTCCCCTGCCGCCGCGGAGTAGGCGTCAAAGGTACTGGCGGACAGTCCCCAGGCCATGGTTGCCTCGCTGAAGATGCCGCCATCATTGAGGTATAGCCGGGTGCCGAAACCGCGGATCCCGGTGAGCACCAGATCGATAAAGCCATTTCCGTCCAGATCTGCCAGCAGCGCGCCCGCCGGAATCTCGGCGACCACACTCAGTCCGACTTCGCTGGCGACGTTGACGAAGCTGCCGTCGCCCTGATTGCGCAACACCTTCACCGGCAGAAAGTCGCCTTGCGGCACGATCAGGTCGATATCGCCATCGTTGTCGATATCACCCGCAGCAACGCCCGCCGGCATCATGTCGCGGGTGGAAACGTAGCCGAACTCAAAGCGGAACTGCGCGCTGGCGCCGGCGCTGACAGTCACATCGGTGAATTGCCAGGGCAGCGGCCCAGCGACGGCCCCCGCACTGACAAGCGCGAGGACCAGACCGGATTGAGCGGACGCGCGCACCATCGGCTATAGCTGCCTGATCGCACGCCGCGCCAGCGCCATCATCAACAGCACCAGCAGCATGACCACCCAGGGCCCGCCGACCGGAATACTCAGCGCGAACACGGTAAGACTGGCGGTTCCGCTGGAGCTGTCGTCGTCCACGTCCCCGCTGTAGGTCGCCACCAGCAGGAATTCATTGGCCTCCAGCGCAATGAACTGACAGCTGGCCATACCGCCAACCAGGGTCAGATTCTGGCACTCGGGAATCGGGAAGCCATTGGCGGTGATGCTGACCGTCCCGGACAGCGGCGGCACCCCGCCTTCCACCAGCACGCTCAGATTGACCACGCCGTTGATCGGCACCGAGTCCGGTAGCACCGTCAGCGTGGTGGTGGTCGGTACCCGATTGACCATCAGCTGCAGGCTGTCGGAGGACGGCAGATTGTTGTTGTCGCCCAGATAGTTGGCCACCAGCGTGCGCACTCCCGCCGGGCTGAAACTGGTATTGCAGATCGCCACCCCGCTGACGACCGGGACTGCGCTGCACCCGGGGATCGGCAGCGCTCCTTCGAGGAAGTCCACCGCGCCGCCCAGCACCACGCCACTGCTGCCCGGCTGGCTCACCGTCGCGGTCAACTGCACCGGCATGCCCACAATGGCCGGAACCGGCGCAGCGGTCAGGGCCGTGGTGGTGGATGCCTGCAGCACC
>JAGRJL010000345.1 GCA_020442775.1 Lysobacterales bacterium
TGCGCTCCAGCGATGCCGAATCGTTCCCCTTGCACACCGACGAGAGCTTCCTGACTCAACCCGCGCGCTGGGTGCTGCTGCACTGCTGGCAGCCCGACCCGGAGGGCGGGGGCAGCAGCCTGATCTGCGAGCGGACGGCGCTGTCGAAAACTGCCTCGACGACCCAGATCGGTGAACTTCGCCAGCGAATGCTGCGCTACCCCTGCGGTCGCTTTCCGGTGATTGCCGCCGATGACCGGCTGCGCTTTAACGCCGACGACTGCCAGCCCGAGAGCGATGCTGATCGAGGCTGGCTCCAGGAGGTGGCTGACCTCGCGGCCACCGCCGCCACGACCATCAGCCTGCGCCGCGGCGACTGTCTGATCATGGACAATCATCGGGTCATGCACGGCAGACTGCCCTTTGCCGAGAACTCGCCAGGACTGCTGAAGCGGATTCGGGTCATTTGATCGGCAGCGCCTGGCGTAAGGGCACCAGCGCCAGCACTGCTTGCATCAACCCAGTCAGCGCCACCAGCGGCAGTTCCAGCAGCAGCATCGTCGCCGCTAACCGCCCAACGGTTATCAACCACTCCGGCTCCTGCAAGCCCAGCGCAGGCAGCGAGATCAGCACCACCAGCAGCTGGCCGAAAAGACGCTTGGCAACTGCTCTCCAAGGGGGGCGCAGATCCGTTTCGACGCCGATTCCGAATACCGCCACTGGCTTCATTGCAAGCCGCTGACGGCACTGCAACCCGACCCAGCACAAAACGATGGTCAGGTTCAGCCCAATCTTCGCCCCCGAGTAGAGCAGCCAAAGCGCCAGCGGGGCGGCCGGCGCATTGCGAAGCGCAAACTGCTTGAGGTCCGCCGCCCACTGCCGCTGAAAATCGGCACTCAGGCGTTCCTGCAGTGCGATGACCGCCGTTGTGTCTGATTGATCATTCACGCGCGCGACCGTTGCGCCGTCCGCTCCGGCAATCGCGTCGAGCAACTCATCCCGGTCAGCTTTACTTAGCTTCCCAGGTTCATTCTCCAGACGACCGAGCATCCCCTTGCGATCCAACCGGGCCTCCACCCAGCTGTCTTGGTAGGCGGGCGAGGGCCTGATCAAGTTCATTCGGTAGAGACCTGGCCGTTCCGAAGCGCGGACATGTGCAAGGATCCGTTTGAGTCGATGTGCGCGCTCGGGTTCAATCGCCTCGAAGCTCCAGTAGCGGCCGCACAATCCCCATCCAGCCTTGTGCGCGGTCGCAAACGCAAGCTCACACGGATCGTTTGTGCATTGGAAGTAGATTGACTCCTGCGCGGGCCGGCAGGAGCTTGCCCCGACCTGACCGGCGAGCGCTAGAGTCAGAACAGAAAGCAACCAGAGACGCATCGCAGCAGGCCGACAGAGCAGTGTGCGGTGGACCGATCAACCGAGATTTCGGTTCCCGCGACAAGCTTCGACACAGCTGCGAGAATTCCGGGCCTCCCGAAGCTTGGACCCACAACAACCACATGAGCACTGCAGCGCACGGCATACACACTATCGATACCGGCTTTCATCGGGCGCAGTTCGATGCCGCCTATCTGGTCGTCGAGAAAGGTCGCGCGGCGTTCATCGACTCCGGCATCAACAGTTCGCTGGCGCAAATGCTGGCCGCGCTTGCCGAAGCGGGCTGCACCCCGGAGCAGGTCGACTGGCTGATTCTGACCCATGTGCACCTCGACCACGCCGGCGGGGCGGGTCAGCTGCTGGCACATCTGCCGAATGCGCGCCTGGTGATCCATCCGCGCGGCGCGCGCCACATGATTGATCCGACTGCGCTGATTGCCGGCGCCACTGCGGTCTATGGCGCCGAGGAAGTGCACAAAACCTATGGCGAACTGGTGCCAGTACCGGCTGATCGCGTGGTCGAGGCACCCGACCAGCACTCCGTGGATCTGGCCGGACGCGCGCTGCTTTGCCTGGATGCGCCGGGCCACGCCCGCCACCATATCGTGATCTACGACCAGCGCGCCCGGGCGTTCTTTACCGGCGACACCTTCGGGCTGTCCTATCGCGAACTGGATGGGCCAAACGGGCCCTACATCCTGCCCACCACCACCCCGGTGCAGTTCGAGCCGGACGCACTCAAGGCCTCGATATTGCGGATGCTCAGCCTTCGGCCGGAGCGGATGTATCTGACCCACTTTGGCGGTGTGGATCATCCCGAACGGCTGGCGACTCAGCTGCTGGAACAGATCGATGCGATGACCGAAATCGGGCGGCGCTTTTCCGCGCACCCGGATCGGCATGCGCAGATCTGCCGAGCTTTGCGGGCGCTCTACGTGGACCGGGCACGGGCGCTGGAGACTCCGCTGAGCGAAGCCGAAGTAGTGGAAGTGCTGGCGATGGACATTGAGCTGAACGCCCAGGGCCTGGGCGTTTGGCTGGATCGTTCGGCACGCGGCTGATCGCCCAATGACGCCCAATGGCACCGCCATCGGCTACCCTATAGCGCCCCCCTGGCGTCACCGCGGCCGATGACCCACACCTACGACCCTCGTATTGCCGTATATCCGGGCACTTTCGACCCAATGACCAGCGGCCATGTGGATTTGATCAAGCGCGCGGCACCGCTGTTCGAGCGCCTGATCGTGGGCGTTGCCGACAATCCGGCCAAGGGCCCGGGCTTCAATCTGGAAGAACGCATCGCGATGGCCCGGGCGGCGATCGACGGTATTCCCAATATCGAAGTGCGTGGCTTCAATGAGTTGCTGGCGCAGTTTGTCCGCAAGGTCAACGCCAAGGTCGTGCTGCGCGGCCTGCGCGCGGTTTCCGACTTTGAGTACGA
>JAGRJL010000346.1:0-1512 GCA_020442775.1 Lysobacterales bacterium
TACATCAGATCCAGATTGATTCGCTCAAATCCGGCCTGCCGCGCAGCGGCGTAGGCCCGTTCGGCCTGATCAGCGTCATGGATCCGGCCGAGCCGCTTGAGAGTTTGATCATCAAAACTCTGCACCCCCAGCGACAGCCGGTTCACCCCGGCCTCGCGGTAGGCCTCGAAGCGATCGTGTTCGGAAGCGCCGGGGTTGGCCTCCAGGGTGATTTCGATGTTCGGGCCAAAAGGCAGGCGCTGGGCAATGGCGTGCAACAAATCAGCGATCGCGCGGCCGGAGAACAGGCTGGGGGTGCCGCCGCCAAAGAAGATGCTGTGCAGCGGTCGCGGGGCTATCCAGCGCAGATCCTGATCCAGATCGGCCAGCAGCGCGGCCACGTAGGACGCCTCCGGCAGACCGTCAGCGCTGCGCTGGAAGGAATTGAAGTCGCAGTAGGGACATTTGCGCACGCACCAGGGCAGGTGCACGTAGAGCGAGAGCGGCGGCAGCGACAAGTCGGCGGTCATGGCTCGGGCGCGTGGATAGCTTAGCCAGGACTCAAGCCGAAACGCTCCACCAGCCCGGTGCGCAGCGCAGCCAGGGCCTGACCGCGATGGCTGATCCGGTCCTTCAGCTCGGCCGCCATCTGCGCCGCGCCCAGATCATGAACCGGGTCGAAGAAGATCGGGTCATAGCCGAAACCTTCGCTACCCGTGGGCTGATCGAGGATTCGCCCGCGCCACAGCCCCTGCGCAATCAGCGGCAGCGGGTCGTCGGCGCTTTCCAGGAACACCACCACCGCGACGAAGGTGGCCCCGCGCTCGGCAGGCGCACGCTGACCCAGGGCAGCCAGCAGCTTGGCGATATTGTCCTGCGCGCTGGCGCCCGGCCCGGCGTAGCGCGCGGTGTGCAATCCCGGCCCGCCGCCCAGCGCATCCACCATCAGTCCGGAATCATCGGCCAGAGTGGGCAAACCGGTCAGGCGAGCACAGTGGCGCGCCTTCAGCAGCGCGTTCTCGACGAAGGTGGCGGCGGGTTCTTCCGGCACCGGCAGGCCCAGACTCAGGGCATCGCACAGTTCGACCGGCATATCGGACAGCAGCGCGCGCAGCTCGCCCAGCTTGCCGGCATTGTGGCTGGCCAGCAGCAGTCGGGTGGGCGCGGCGCCCATCAGTCCGACAGCGCCTGACGCTGTAGCGCCTGCAACTCGCTGATGCCCTTGCGCGCCAGCGCCAGCATCTGGCTGAGCTCGTCATCGCGGAAAGCGTGGCCCTCGGCGGTGCCCTGCAGCTCGATGAAGCCGAGGCCGTCGTTCATCACCACGTTCATGTCGGTCTCGCAACTGGAGTCCTCGGCGTAGTCCAGATCCAGCACCGCCAGGCTGCCGTAGATCCCCACCGAGATCGCCGCGACCTGGCCGTGAACCGGATCCTTCTTGATCAGGCCCTTGGCCTGCACCGTGCGCACCGCGTCCACCAGCGCGACGTAGGCGCCGGTAATCGCTGCGGTGCGGGTGCCGCCGTCGGCCTG
>JAGRJL010000346.1:1526-3521 GCA_020442775.1 Lysobacterales bacterium
GGTGATGGTGCGCTCGCCCAGCGCCGCGCGATCGACCACCGCGCGCAGCGAGCGGCCGATCAAACGCTGGATCTCATGGGTGCGCCCGCCGGGGCTGCCGCGGTTGACCTCGCGCTGATTGCGACTGCCGGTGGCGCGCGGCAGCATGCTGTACTCGGCTGTTACCCAGCCCTCACCCTTGCCGCGCAGGAAGCCCGGAACCCGCTCTTCCACGCTGGCGGTGCACAGCACCTTGGTGTCGCCAAAGCTGACCAGCACCGAGCCCTCGGCGTGGCGGGTGAAGCCGCGCTGGAAACTCACCGCGCGCAGCTCATCGGCGGCCCGTCCGCTGGGTCGCTCAGTCATGCTCTACTCCAAATCTTCGCTGAAGGAATGATCGCCGCAGTTTACCATTGGCGCTGTTACCGCCGATGGGAATTCGCATGCCGCGCAGCATGACCGCCTTCGCCACAGTCGAGGGCAGCACCGATCTGGGCGTACTCAGCCTGGAGATACGCAGCGTCAATCACCGCTTCCTCGAGCTGGGGCTGCGGCTGCCGGAAGAGCTGCGGCCGCTGGAAAGCCAGCTGCGTCAGGCCATCGGCAAGCGGGTCGCCCGTGGCAAGACCGATTTCAGCGCCCGGGTGCGCAGCGCTGGTGCCAGCCGCCGCGCCGACATCGACGAACAGGCGGTGGATGCGCTGGCCCAGGTGATGGAGAAGCTGGCCGGCCGTTTTCCCGGACTGGCGCCCGGTAGCCTCACCGATCTGCTGACCCTGCCCGACCTGATGGCCCGCGCCGAGGTCGATCTGGACACCCTGCAGGTTCAGGTGCTGGCCTTGCTCGACCAGCTGCTGACTCAGTTCGAGCAGGCCCGCGCCCGCGAAGGCGAGCGGCTGGCGGCGCTGATGCTGGAGCGGGTCGAGGGGATGGAGCAGCAGCGCCAGCGGGCGATCGAACAGCTCCCGGAGATTCGCCAGGGCCTGCGCGACCGGCTGCATCAACGGATCGCCGACATCGACGTGGAGGTCGACCCCGGCCGCCTGGAGCAGGAGCTGGCGCTGCAGCTGACCCGCGCCGACGTCGACGAGGAGCTCGACCGACTCGGGATCCATCTGGCCGAAGTGCGCCGGGTGCTGGGCCTGAACGAACCAGTGGGACGACGCCTGGATTTCCTGCTGCAGGAGCTGCTGCGCGAGGTCAACACCTTCGGCTCCAAGTCGGTACACGCGGGCAGCACCTCACTGGCGGTGGAAATGAAGGTGCTGGTCGAGCAGATCCGCGAGCAGCTGCAGAATTTGGAGTAGCAATCGAGAGGGCCCAGGCGGGAGCAACGACAGGGCCCAGGGCCCAGGAGCTAGCCTCTGCCCTCCGCCTGGGCCCTGAGCCCTGAGCCCTGAGCCCTGGGCCCCTGCGTTACCGGTCCGCTAGACTTGGGGTTTTCGCATACTGAGACCCCCCATGCCCACCTTCGATATCGTCTCCAAGCTCGACAAGGCCGAGGTCATCAATGCGGTGGATCAGGCCAAGCGCGAGCTGGCCAATCGCTTTGACTTCAAGGGCACCAATTCCAGCTTCGATCTGCAGGAGTTCGTGGTCACGATCAAGACCGAAAGCGAGTTTCAGCTGCAGCAGATGCTCGACATCCTCAAACCCAAGTTGGTCAATCGCGGGATCGACGTGTTGTGCATGGATTTGTCCGATCCCGAGATCAATCTCTCCCAGGCGGTCCAGCGGGTCACCCTGAAACAGGGCATCGAACAATCCCTGGCCAAGGAGATCAGCAAGAAGCTCAAGGCCGCCAAGCTCAAGGTCGACAGCCAGATCCAGGGCGACAAGCTGCGGGTGCAGGGCAAGAAGCGCGACGACCTGCAAGCGGCGATCGCGATGCTCAAGGCCGAAGACTTCGAGATGCCGCTGCAGTTCGAGAATTTCCGCGACTAGTGTGGTGTGCCCAAATTCTGTTGAACTTGGTTCAGATGGATTTTGGTCTGAGACCAGGCGCGAGGAGCAAGG
>JAGRJL010000347.1:0-3458 GCA_020442775.1 Lysobacterales bacterium
CCCAGAGCTGTTCGCGTTCGGCGCGGTCCCGTTGTTCAATGGTCTGGGCCGCCGAGATGGCGTTGTTGGCTGCAGCGCCCAGCGCGGGTGCAAACCGCAGCGCATAGCGCAGTTCCATGTCCAGCAGCAGTTCGGCCAACATGGTGCGCCGGGCATCCCAGTCGGATGACTCCCTGCTGGTCCATTCCTCTTCACAGTGAATGGTGTGCTGAGCCAGTTCCTGCTCCGTGGCCAGGATGAGCCTGGCCAGCTCCCGGCTGGCGCCCGATTGCCGGTCAAGGCGCGGCAAGGTGTAGATTGATGTTCCCGGCACCTGATAACTCTTGTACTTCGCGCAGGGGGAGGCGGCCGGCCGTCGGTCGCTGGCGCCGCTGGAAGGGTCCTTGACCTCCACGATGCCGCCGGGCCTGATCTCCACCATAATGCCAGCCTTGGCAATGGCCTCGCGCAATCGTCCGATCTGCAGCCGGGCGTTGTCGAGCTGCTCCTGTTTGCCGGCACGCTCTGCTTCATGGAGATCGGGGTCGGCCAGATCAGTCACCAGTTGGGCCTCGAAGGCCACCTGATCTCGCAGGGTTGCCAGCAGGTCGTTGACGTCGTCGTCCTGGGCAGTACCTGACCAGGCGAGGCACAGTCCTGCCATCAGAAGGATAAGGCGCAAGGCCTGCCGGAATCGATGATTCATGGGGTCACCGATCCACTCAGGCCGCTGCCCTCAACCAGCACCAGCGGTGTGCTGCTGCGGTACAGCGTCGGGGACAGCGCCACCACCTTCACTTCCACGCGTTGGTTGTCCCACAGCAGCTCCACCCTGCGGCTTGAGTCCTCCTGGGGCTGGCTGTATTCCACCTCTATGAAGATCGGCTGCAGATAGGGGAGGTGGCCGCTGCCATCGGGGTCATCGAAGACAAAGCGGATCCGGGCGTCGAGATCGTCCTGCCTCGGCAGGCTCGCCCTGACCACCACGGGGCGCTGGAGCTGCAGGCGTCTGAGGCCAGCAAAGGGGGCTTCGATGGGCACCGGCAGGAGTTCCCCGGCCCGCAATCGACTGGCTTGTTCGGGGGACAGCTGCAGGTCAAAGGCCATCAGGCGCTGCCACACATCGTCGGCGTCGACCTGGGCTTCGGCGCGTGCGGTGTCATCCAGGTGCCCACTGAACTCTGCGATACCGCCCTCCACTTGCAGCAGCAGGTGCAGCTCATCGCCAACCTCGATCAGATCGGGCGTGAGGCTCAGGGTGCTGCGTACCGATCCGGTTTCCTCGCCGCTGCGGCCCTCTCCGGCACCTTCGATATGGGTGGTAACGCAGTTCACGCCGCCCACCAGACCGCCGCCGCGGCAGTCCTGCGCAGGCGGCGCCACGTCCCGAGATTCGCTGTAGGACAGCTGGGCCGTAGTGGGCAGGGTGGATTGGGTCATGCCGGTTGAGGCGAAACCGAGCAACGCCAGGGCAAGCCAACAAGTTCGGGGCCGGGAGGTTGTCATGGCGAGCGCCTCACAGGGACGACGGTGTGGGGTAGATGGTGAGGTCAATGGAGTCCACGGCCCGCTCCGCATCGGCCAGGTGTTCCTCGAATAGATGCGCCGGCGCCATGTAGGTGTAGAACGCCACCATGGTGAGGCCACCGGCAATCCACATCCGCATCTTCACGTCGTTGCCCTCGGCGTCCCGGCCGGCAAAGGTCCTGACGATGGTGCCGCGGGTGGACTCACCGTGGCGAGGCGCGGCCCGGGCCAGGGTGAAGTTCCCGGAGTGACGAATCTCCTCGGTGGAGAGCAGTTCCACGTCGGGAGCGACGCGCTGGCGCCAAGCGTCGGCGGTGTCCAGGTAGGCGGCCTTCGTGTGCACGGTGACCGGCATGCCCTGCAGCATCAGCACCAGCAGGGGGCCAAAGGGCTCGTCACCCTGCCGCGGGTGTTCCATCACAACACCCAGGGAACCCTGTTCCAGGGAAACATCCGCAGGGCGCATGCTGGGCTCTCCGCGCACCCAGTTGGGCGGGATCTCAAGCCTCAGCCAGGCGGTCAGTTCGTAATCCCGGCGCCGGGAAATCAGGACCTGTGGGGTCTCCCAGGCCTCCCACAGGGGCATGTCTGCCGGCAGTTGATCTACGGCATGAATGGCAAGAGAGGCCAGCATCGTGGCAAAGGCCCGATCCACTTCTGGGAACGCCGCCGGGGTGGGCGCATCCACATGCAGCCTGACCTCCAGCATGCCGCCCAGGGTGGTAAAGACCACCCGGCGGGACACCGCGCCCGAGGCCGCAATCTGCTCATCCTTTTCGGCGTCGTAGTAGTTCACCCCAGACAGCAACCGATGAAAGGCCCGTTCACCAGCCACGGTGGTTTCGCTTTCACCCCACTCCTTCTGGCCACCAGAGAAGTAGGTGCTCCCTCTGGCGTATTCCACCATGCCCTCCCAGGTCAGCGCTGTCAGGGGCTTGATGCGCCGGTCATAGACGTAGATGGAGGCGGTGGGCGCTTGACTGCGGCTGCCTTCTTCCGTAACGGCCGCGAAGCTGGCGTAGAACTCGAATTCGGAGAAGCGGGACGAAGACCTGGACCAGCCATCGGGAAGATCCAGGGCAAACACCAGGTCATTGAACGCGGGGCTGGTGTAGCGGGCGGCCATGGTATCGATGGGGCCCAGGAGCAGCACGAGGCCGAGCAGCAGCCCGATCCATCGTGACCAGAGGGGCGTGCAGCGGTGCGGGGCCATGTGAACTTCCACGCAGAGCGTCCAGCCTACCATGAGTAACGACGGGAATGACGGCTGGTGTGTTCGGAAGCTCAGGCGCCGGGCGCCCAACTGGTCGCCGCCGCGGGATCAGGATTTTCGCCACGGTGACTGAGGCATCACTGCAGGCTTCGCTTGCGCAGATCGCGCAGATCCAGGGAAAGCTGCGCCAGACCCATCTGGCGGCACATCTGCAGCAAATCGACGTGCTCAGCGCCGAGCAGGTCACGCTATACGTGAAGCTGCGCGGCTATGACGCCGGGGGGCATGATCACCATCATTGATCTGTGCGCTGCGCTGACGGTGGCCCAGCCGGAACCCTGGGAATCCGCTGCGGGTTGCGGCGGGTCGTGGGAGCCGCGGCCAGAGTGGGCGATCTGGTCGCCTGCAGGGCAGGCTCCTACGGCCGTTGCCGAGGCGCTTGCGCATGCTGGAGCCAACTGTTTGGCTCGCCGAGCGCGGTGTGCGCATGGCGCGCTCAGATAGAGCGCTGGTTGACCCGTGCCATCAACGCCTCGGCGGACTCCTTGCGTTCGCTGTAGCGGTCGACCAGATAAGCGGCGCAGTCGCGGGTGAGCCAGGTGAACTTGATCAGCTCTTCCATCACGTCAACGATCCGATCGTAATAGGGCGAAGGCTTCATCCGGTCGTCGCCGTCGAACTCCTGGAAGGCCTTGGCCACCGAGGACTGGTTGGGGATGGTGATCAGGCGCATCCAGCG
>JAGRJL010000347.1:3563-12462 GCA_020442775.1 Lysobacterales bacterium
TCCAGTCGATCTGCGCCTTCATGATCCCGGTCATCGCCCCGTGCCGCTCCGGACTGCACCAGACCATGCCCTCGCACCAGCTGACCAGTTCGCGCAGCTCCACTACCTTGGGATGGGTGGCCTCGGCATCATCCGGCAGCGGCAGACCGGTGGGTTCGAAGCTGCGGGTTTCGGCGCCCAGCCGGGTGAGTATGCGTGCCGCTTCGCGATTGGCCAGCCGCGAGAAGGAGCGTTTGCGCAGCGAACCGTGCAGCAGCAGGATTCTGGGCGGATGATTGAGCCGCTCGGCGGGCCGCAATCGCTCCAGATCCAGCGAAGCAAAGCAGTGCTCATCGAGATTGGGCGTTTCCATGCTGTTCGCAGCCACTACTGTGGTGTCCCCGAATCAAGTTGAAGTTACAGATGGATAATGGTCGAAGGCCAGGCGCGAGGAGCAAGGCATCGCTTTGCCGATGGCCGCGACGAGCAACGACGTATCAGGGCACAAGACGCTGAAATAGATCAAGTTAATTTAGGGACACCACACTAGCCCGCATTATTCACGAACGTTCGTCGCGAGGGTTTCGCAGGTGTGCTGTGGTGCGGTTCGCGGACCTCAAAATCGGCGAAGGCGTACTGACGGTACGTCGAGTCGATAGCAGGGAGCAAACCGCGCCATGGCGGGCCTGCGGAAGCCGCAGCAGAAGGTTCATGGATAATTCGGGCTAGAGCAGCTCTTCGATCCGCTCCAGCGGGCGGCACAGCCGCACCCCCTTTGGGCTGCAGACGATCGGGCGCTCGACCAGCGCGGGATGCTCCACCATCGCCGCAAGAATCTGCTCGTCGCTGACTGACTCATCCAGCAACCCCAGCTCCTCAGCCGCCGACCGCTGCTTGCGCATCGCCTGCCGCGGGCTCAGATCGGCCGCCGCGAACAATCCAAGCAGCTGCTCGCGAGTCCAGCCGGTTTTCAGATAGGGGATCACCACCGGCTCATGGCCAGCTTCCTGAATCCTGGCCAAAGCCTTACGCGAGGTGCCGCAGCCCGGGTTGTGGTGGATCACGAAGGTCAAGACGCTCTCCTGAGGATTGAAGCAGCCGCGGATTGTCCCGCAAAGCGACGAGCGCGCCAAACCGGCGCGTTCTCGCGCTCTGCTCTCCGCTCTTTTCCTGGGCCCTTGGCCCTGGGCCCTCTGCCCTGGGCCCTCTGCCCTGGACCCTCTGCCCTGGGCCCTTGGCCCTGAGCCCTTCCCCAAACGCCTGTTGACACCCTCACCCGCGACGGCTAATTTGCAGACGTCTAGACGTCTATACCACTACACATCCAATCCAGAGAGCCCGTCGATGAGCAACCACCGTTTCGAAACCCTGCAGCTGCACGCCGGTCAGACCCCGGCCCCGGGCACCAATGCCCGCGCGGTGCCGATCTACCAGACCACCTCCTACACCTTCGATTCGGCCGAGCACGGCGCGGCGCTGTTTGGCCTGCAGCAGTTCGGCAACATCTACACCCGGATCATGAATCCCACCTCGGACGTGTTCGAGCAGCGCATCGCCGCGCTGGAAGGCGGCGTAGCGGCGCTGGCGGTGAGTTCCGGGCAGGCCGCGCAGTTCCTGGCGATCACCAACCTGGCTCAGGCCGGCGACAACATCGTTTCCACCAGCCTGCTCTACGGCGGCACCTACAACCAGTTCAAGGTCACCCTTCCGCGCCTGGGAATCGGGGTGAAGTTCGTTGATGGCGACGATCCTTCCCGCTTCGAGCCGCTGATCGATGAAAAGACCAAGGCGCTCTACGTGGAGACCATTGGCAATCCGGGCGCCAATGTGCCGGATTTCGAGCGGCTGGCGCGGATCGCGCACGACCACGGGATTCCGTTGATCGTTGACAACACCTTTGGTGCCGGCGGCTATCTGTGCCGCCCGCTTGCGCACGGCGCCGACATCGTGGTGGCCAGCGCGACCAAATGGATCGGCGGGCATGGCACCAGCATCGGCGGGGTGATCGTCGACGGCGGCAAGTTCAACTGGGGCAACGGCAAGTTCCCGCTGTTCTCCGAGCCCTCACCGGGCTATCACGGTCTCAATTTCTGGGAGACCTTCGGTGAAGGCAGCCCCTTCGGCAACATCGCCTACATCATCCGCGCCCGGGTCGAGGGCTTGCGCGATCTGGGGCCGGCGCAGTCACCGTTCAACAGCTTCCTGCTGCTGCAGGGTCTGGAAACCCTGTCGCTGCGGGTGGAGCGGCACAACCAGAATGCCCACGCGCTGGCCCACTGGCTGCGCTCGCATCCGCAGGTGGGCGGGATCAACTATCTGGGCTTCTCCGATCATCCCTCGCACCTCAAGGCCAAGCGCTATCTCAGCAATGGCTTCGGCAGCGTGTTCACCTTCGAGGTGGCCGGCGGCAAGGAGGCGGCCGCAGCCTTCATCGACAAGCTGCAGCTGGCCAGTCATCTGGCCAACGTCGGTGACGCCAAGACCCTGGTGATTCACCCGGCCAGCACCACCCACCAGCAGCTCAGCGAAGCCGAGCAGCGCAGCGCCGGGGTCACCCCCGGACTGGTCCGGGTCTCGGTGGGGATCGAGCACATCGACGACATCATCGGCGACTTCGCGCAGGCGCTTGAAGCCATCGCGCTGCAGAAATCGGCCTGATTGGCGAGCGCCCGGGAGGAGCCCGATCATGTCCAGCAATCCCCCGGGCCTGCGCCTGTACACGCCTGCCTCGCCGCTGCTGCTGGAAAGCGGCGAGGCGCTGGCGGCGCCCACCATCGGCTTCCACACCTGGGGCAAACTCAACGCCCGCCGCGACAACGTGATCTGGGTCTGCCACGCGTTGACCGCCTCATCGGATGTGGCCAGCTGGTGGTCGAGCTTGTTCGGCCCCGGCAAGGTGATCGATCCGCAGCGCTACTTCATCGTCTGCGCCAACGCGCTGGGCAGCTGCTACGGCAGCATCGGTCCGAGCAGCGTCAGGGCCGATGGTCGGCGCTGGGGCGCGGACTTTCCCGAGGTCACCATCGGCGATCTGGTCAGTCATCAGCAGCTGCTGTTCGAGCACCTGGGACTACGCGGCATCGAGCTGGTGCTGGGCGGGTCGATGGGCGGCTTTCAGGCCCTGGAGTGGGCCCGACGAGAACCCAATCGGGTCAGGCGTCTGGCGCTGGTGGCGAGCAGCTGGCGCCAGCCGGCCGATGCGGTCGCCCTGGCCGAGCTACAGTCGGCGATCGTACGTCTGGACCCGTTGTTCAATGACGGTCGCTACGAGCATGATCAGGGACCACAGCAGGGGCTGGCGCTGGCCCGTCAGCTGGGCCATCACAGCTATCGCAGCGACAGGGAATTCGACCGCCGCTTCGGCCGCCAGCGCCGTGAGGATGGGCGACTGCAGGTGCTTTCCTACCTCGACCATCAGGGTCAGAAGCTGGTCAAACGCTTCGACGCCAACAGCTACCTGCGCCTCAACGGCGCGATGAACGGATTCGATCTGGCCGCGCGGCTGAGTCCGGCGCGCGCGCTGGCCGCAATCAACACCCCGACCCTGGTGGTGTCGATCAGCAGCGATCGCTTGTATCCGCCGCGCGAGCAGGCCCAGCTCGCCCGACTGTTGCCGCAGGCCGAGCTGCTCAGCATCGATTCCACCCGTGGTCATGACGGCTTTCTGGCTGACGCAGCGGCCTTCGAAGCGGACTTGCGCCGCTTCCTTCAGGGCGGCGGTGGCGCTATCCCGCTACGTCCGGGCAACGTCGCGCCAGCAAGGGCACCGCGTCCGGTCGCGCTTATCGGCGCCACCGGGAGAGTGGGCGGCGCGCTGCTGCCGCTGCTGGCTGCACAGGGTGAGCGCTATCAGCTGGTCGCGGTCGCCAATCGCGGCGGACTGCTGGTGGACCCCGCTGGGCTGTCCCCAGGGAGCGCGGCGGCGCGGCTGAGTGGCGATGACGCATCGCTGCGCCCGCTGTCCCAGGCCGGCCGGTTGTTGCCGACCGGCACCGCGATCATTGATGCCACCGCCGCGGCGCAGGTGGCCGGGAGCTATCCGGAATGGCTGGATCAAGGGCATGCGCTGGTGGCAGCCAACAAGCTGGCCTTCGCCGGTCCGCAGTGGCCACGCCTGCAGCGACATCAGCGTCAGCTGGGGATCAGCGCGGTGGTGGGTGCGGGATTGCCGATATTGAGCAGCGTGCGTCGATTGCGCAACGCCGGCGATCGCCTGCTGGGATTGCAGGCGAGTCTTTCCGGGACCCTCAACTTCGTGCTCGATCAGCTCCATCTGGGCGTTGATTTTTCCGCGGCCGTCGAGCAGGCGGTTGCGCTGGGGTTGGCCGAGCCGGATCCGGCGGCGGACCTGCAGGGCGAAGATGTGGCGCGCAAGCTGCTGGTGATCCTGCGTGCGGCGGATATCGAGATTGACCGGGAACGGATCTCGCTGGCGCCACTGGTGGATCCGGCCTTGCCCGGGCAAGCCGTCAGGGAATGGCTCAATGCGGCAGAGCGGCACTGGCGTCCGCGGATTGATCAGGCCCTGGCCGAGGGCCGGCGCTGGGTCTACCGGGCGCAGTTTGACGGCAGCACTGCGCAAGTCGGGCCGGTCGCGGTCGCTCTGGACCACCCGCTGGCGCAGACCCGCGCAGCGGCCAATCTGGCCCTGCTGGAGACCGAATTCCATCGCCCCCAACCGTTGCTGGTCGCCGGCAACGGGGCCGGGCCCAAGGTCACCGCAGCGGCCCTGCTGGCCGATCTTGCCGAGCTGCCCGCGGCTGTTCCTGCTCCCGCTGAATCAGTGATTGCACTGCGCCGAATCGCCTGAGTAAGGCGCGGGCGGGTCCCAGCGCTACTGCTCCGAGGGCTCGGGATCGGTGCCGGCTTCGATTGCTGCCGCGGGACTGGCATCGGGCGATTCTGCTTCGGCCGGCGCGGACGATCTCTCCGGTTCCCGCTCCCGTTCGCGCTGGTGCCGATGACGCCGCTGTGGGACCAACTCGGCGACCTTGACCCTTTCCTCCGGAGTGAGCTCGCTGAGTACTTCGATCAGCATCGATTGCACCGCCTCGGCGGCCTTTTCGTCCCGGGCGCGTAGCTCGGCAAAAGCCTGATCGATGCGTTCCCGATCAAATTCGCTGGCCAGCATCAGCTGGCGCACCTCGCGCCGCGCCTGGCGCCGCTCGCGCATCGCCGTGCGCACGTGCTGGCGGTGCTCGGCATACAGCTCGTTGATCAAGGCCCTGCGGTCTTCCGGCAGCGCCGACAGCAGCATCCGCGGGCTGGGCAGGCTGAAGCGGCCGCCGTGGCCACCGTGATCGGGGCGGTGACGTTCAACCGCAGCAATGATCAGAGTCGCAACCAGCGCAACGTTGAGCGCCAGCGAGAGCAGCAGCAGCCAGCGGAAGGGTCGACCCGAGGTGCTCACGGCAGGTACTCCTCATCTTCGGCACTGAGCAGCGCGAGAGAAATCAGTTCGCCGTCATCGCCGTCAGCGCTGGTCTCGCTCGGATCCAGTTGGACCAGGATCACCGCCAGCACCAGGCTGCTGGCAAAGGCCGGTGCCACCAGTCTGAAGCCGCCCAGCTCTTCCCACAGCCGAGACCAGAATCCACGTTGCGGATAGATCCGCGCTGCGTCGTCCAGAATCCGCAGACGCAGCTGAGTCGAAGGCGCCTCAGGACGATCCAGCCAGAGATCGAGATCGACCTGGGCGACCAGCGCTTCGGCCGCGCGCAGATCGGCATCGGCCAGGGCCTGCGCGGCGTCGCGCTCGGCGCTGGGCCAGCGCTCGATCTCGCTGCCCCAGGCAGCGGCCAGCTCACGGAAGCGATCGAGAGTCATCGGTTTGGCGGTCATGGCGCATTCTCGTGGGTTAGCGGCGCAGCGGGCGCCGAATCGGGTGGTACCGGTCGCAGTTTTGCCTGCAGTCCGCGGCGGGCCCTGGCCAGCAGCGATTCCAGCGCGGACTCGGAGATTTCCATGGCCGCAGCAGCGTCGGACTGGCTGAGCTGGGCATCGTGGCACAGGGCCAGTGCCTGACGCTGTCGCGGCGGCAACTCGGCCAATGCCTGCTGCAGCAGCTGTTCGCGCTGAGTCCACAGCTGGACGCGCTCGGGACCGGCGGTGTCGCTGGCCATCTCGAAATCCAGCTCGACCATCGGCCGCCGCTTGCGCAATCGGTCGTGGCAGGCGTTGAGCATCACCCGGTATAGCCAGGTGGCCAGCAACGCCTTTCCGGACTGCCACTTGGGCGCCTGCTTCCACAGCCGCAGGAACACTTCCTGACAGACATCCTCGGCCTCCTCGCGATCGTCCAGCATCCGGCTGGCGGCCGCATGCAGCCGATTCAGATGGCGATCCACCAGCCGCCGACAGGCGCCCTGATCCCCCTCCGCCACAGCTTGCAGATCGTCCAGATCCGGGTCGGTGGTGACTGCATTGGCGCCTGGCTGCTCCAGCGTTCAGCTCCGCTGTCTCGGTTGCGCCCCGAAATCCAACTCCGGGGCGCTTCCGACCTTACTCGCTTTCAGCTTGATGATGATGGCCCTTGCCGCGATGGTGACCACCGCGCCGGGGCAGCTCATCCCGGGTGACCACGCCGTCGCCGTTGGCGTCCAGACGCTCGAACATCTTCGCCGCACGACCGCCAATCTCGTCGACCGTCACCACCCCATCGCCGTTGGCGTCCTGGCGGTTGAAACGAGCGCGGGCGCGTTCCTCACGCTTGGCCTCACGCGCGGCCTTGGCTTCCTCGAAGCTGACCACGCCGTCGCCGTTGGTGTCCATCGCGGTCGCACGCTGGGCGCGAAAGGCGTCCACTTCGGCCTGGGTCAGTGCGCCGTCGCCATTGGCATCCATCTGCTCGAAATGCGCGGTGGCTCGAGAGCCGTGATGGCGGTTGCCGGCATGGGCGCTGAGCGCATAGACCGAGCACAGGCCGATCGCCAGCACCAGGGCAGCGCGGCGGAAGCGTTGCTGAGCCGGGACCGTCGGGATCTGCTGATTCATGATGATTCCTTGTGATCTTCAAGGCGGTGTTGCCTTGTCTGCTTCAACGCGGCCGGCCGCGGGATCTGTCGCCCGCCCATCATGTCGTTCATCTGCGGTTATGCCGGGCCAGCAGGCGACCGATTCTGTGGATCGCCGGCGCAAGCCCCTACAATACGCCCCATCGATTGCGCTGCGAGCGAATCATGATCGACCTTTTCAGCGATACCAAGACCCGGCCAACCGCCCAGATGCGCGCGGCAATGATGGAGGCCGAGGTCGGTGACGAGCAAATGGGCGAGGACCCGTCGGTCAACGCCCTGTGCGAACGGGTGGCGGACATGCTGGGCAAGGAAAGCGCGGTGTTCCTGCCCTCCGGCTGCATGGCCAATGAGCTGGCGATCAAGGTGCTGTGCCGACCCGGCGACGATGTGGTCTGCGAGCGCAGTTCCCATATCGTCCACTATGAGGCGGGAGCACCGGCGGCCCTCTCCGGGGTGACCCTGATGACCATTGACGGCGACCGCGGACGCTACAGCGTCGAACAGGCGCGTGCGGTGATGCGCAAGGCCAGCTTCGCCAGCCCCGGCACCCGGATGATCTGCTGCGAGCAGACCACCAACATCGGCGGCGGCGCCCTGTGGGAACTGGACGATCTGCGCGCGCTGACCGAACTGGCCCACGCCCATGCCGCCTTCGCCCACCTCGACGGGGCCAGACTGATGAATGCGGTGGTTGCGCAGGACGTCGCCCCTTCCGAGTTTGCCTACGGCTTCGACAGCGCCTGGATCGATTTTTCCAAGGGTCTGGGCGCACCGGTGGGTTCGGTGCTGGCCGGCAGCCGCGACTTCATCGATGAGGCCTGGTTCTACAAGAAGCAGTGGGGCGGGGCCATGCGCCAGGCCGGCATTCTGGCCGCGGCCTGCAGCTTTGCGCTTGATCACCATGTCGATCGACTGGCCGATGATCACGCCAACGCTCGGCGACTGGCCGAGGGGCTGGCCGAGCTGCCGGGGCTGTTGATCGATCCCTCGCTGGTCGACACCAATCTGGTGTTTTTCGAACTGGCTGAGGGTGATGCGAACGCCTTTGCCGCTGCGCTGCAGTCGCATGGGGTGCGGGTCAGCGTGGTCGGACCGCGGCGGCTGCGCGCGGTGACCCACCTGGACATCAGCGTGGACGACATCGATGCGGCGGTGGCCGCCTTCGAACAGGTGATCTTCAGCACCAGCGATTCCGAGTGAGCGCCAGCGCCCTCGCGCGACCGGGCTGGCGGAAGGTGGGCTATCGCTGGGCGGTGCTGATGGCTTTTTGCGCCGCCAGCGGACTGCTGCTGGGCGCGCTGGGTGAACTCCACCCGCAGCTCGACCTGTGGGCGCACTTTCGCTGGCAGTACGGCGCCGCGCTGATCTGCGCCTGCGGGATGTTCGCGTTGCTGCGGCGGCGCTGGGAGTTGCTCGCCACGCTGCCGCTGGCGGCCTGGTGCATGGTTTCCCTGTCGCCCGTCAGTCGGCCGCAAGCCGGCACCGGACAAGCGCCGCTCAAGCTGATCAGCGTCAACCTGCGGGCCAGCAATCGGGATCTGAGCGCGCTGCTGCAGTGGCTGAAGTCGGAACAACCGCAGGTGCTGGTGTTGATGGAGCTGAGCGATCACCATCTTGCCGCGCTCGCGCCTTTGACCGCGGATTTCCGCGATCAGCTGCTGCTTCCAGGCGGCCCATTCGGGATCGGCGTGTGGACCCGCCTGGCGCAGAGCGAGCTGGGGTCGACCGAACTGGGTGAAGCGGGTTTCCCCGCGATCACCCTGCGGGCGGGCTGGTCGGGTCACGCCCTGCGTCTGATCGCGGCCCATCCGGTTCCGCCCCTGGGCGCGCGGCTGCAGCCGCTACGGGCCCGCCAGATCGAGGACCTGGAAGCGCTGGTGGCAACCGAACCAGAGGCAACCGTT
>JAGRJL010000021.1 GCA_020442775.1 Lysobacterales bacterium
GTTGCACTTGGTGGTTGAAACTAAGAATGCTGGTGATGATGCATCGATACGACGATGCCTGGACGGAAGTGGGGCGCTCAATCCAGGAGACATACCGGGTGGGCTATTCCCGAAACCTTCTGCGCTTCCGCGAACATCGGGATTTCGGTCGATTGGAAGCGTCGATGGCAGAAACTTGCCGTCTGCACGCGGCCGGAGATACGGGCTGTGGTTGGGATTTTCATATCGCAAACCGAAACTACCCGGCGGCGCTGGATTCATTGCGCAATGATGAGCGTTCTCCGCAAGCGCGTCGTCTTTTGTTCGATGATTTTCGCCGCATCACCACCTATCTATTGATGAACGATGAGGCGCGTTTGCGCGACGGAATGAGCCTGTGGTCAGAAAAGCTGCAAGCGGACGCGAACGGGGCAGGCGAGTTTTTCCATCCCGATTCGTACATCTACGCCGCACTCCTTGCAGGTATCCGGGGCGAGCGGGCGGAAGCCGAGCGCTTGATCGGACGCTTCTTTCACCGCAAGCCCATCGACTGGTGGTACCGCATCTATTATCGATCCGATGCCTGTAGGGTGCTTGGAATGATTTCCGCGACAGACGCCGCGGTGCGGTGCATCCGTGAGGGCCTCCGCGAGAAGAGTCATGTGGCGGAATTTTTCGAGCCCTATCTGCCATTTTATGATTCGCTGCGAGACAAACCGGCATTCATCGCGATGCTGGCCGAGACTGACCGGGAGGGTGAAACGCTTCGCGCCAAAGTGAGTGAGCCCGAACAAAGTCATGCTGCTCACCCTCGCCACTAGCGCCGAATTACAGCATGCCGTAATTCCAGCGGGGAAATTTCGAGGGCACGGTTCCGACGGCACCCCCGTTGCGTGATCCTCTCGGCCGTGCAAGGCTCCGCGCGCCTTCCCTACCAGACCATCCCGATGCGCGCTGTCCTGCTTTTCTCACTCGCTCTCGTCAGCCATTTGGTGATCGCCGGATCGCCGGACGCGACCTGGACCAGCTTTGGCTGGAATGGGCGTGGCTGCGCCGGAACCGTCAATGCGACCGTGGAGATGGATGATGGCTCGGTCCTGATCGGCGGATATTTCACCGCGTGTGGTGGGATAGATGCGAATAGCTTGGTCAGGTATGACCCTGTCAGCAACGCCTTCTCGGCCCTTCCCGAAGCTGCCGAATTCCGCGGCCCGGTCTCCTCATTGGTGCGCTCGGGAGATCTGCTGTTCATCGGTGGCGGAGCGATGAAGATTCCTGGCCTGGCTGGGAATTCGATCTTTGCAACGCTCAACCTGGCATCGGGTCAATGGCAGGTGCCGGCCGGCACCCCGGAAGGTCCGGATACCAGGGTCCAGGACATGGCCGAAGTGTCCGGGCAGGTCTATGTCGCGATTCAGTTCGGCAGTCCGGGATTGCTTCGATTTGATCCTGGCACCGGAAGCTGGATCGACCTGGGCGTACCCGGGGACGTTCTGTACGCGCTCCACGCCGATGGAGACAAGCTGATAGCTGGCGGGTTCTTCGAGACGATCGGCGGCATCACGGCCAGGCACATCGCCGTTCTTTCGCCCAATGAGGGCAATACCTGGAGCGCCTTGGGTACCGAGCTTGAGGGAGCTGTGCTGTCGATAGAAGCCGATGCCGAATACATCTACGTATCCGGCTTCTTTCAAGCGGTCGCCGGTCAGGCCACCGATCATATGGCCAAATACAACCGAGCGACCCAGACCTGGAGTCGGGTTGGTCAGGGTGTCGTAAGCGCCCAGTTCGTCCGAAAACTGCGCATCATCAACGGAGAGCTTTTCGCGAGCGGTCAATTTACGTCGATCGATGGCGTGCAGGCGAGCAACATCGCCAGGTTCGATGTGCCGCTGAATCGTTGGCAAAGCGTCGGCTTGGGACTGGGTGGTGGTCCGATCTCTGTCTACAGTCTTGCTGCCGCAGGATCTGATCTTTATGTAGGCGGCAGTTTTCGCGAGGCCAACGGCCAATACCAGCACGGGGTTGCACGCTTGAAGGTGCCAACGAGAGAGTGGGCAGCCGTTGGTGAAGGGGTGACAACGGCAAGCAATGGATCGATCTCTCGGGTTCTTTCCGTCAGTGATGTTGCCATCTTGCTGGGTGACTTCACCAAGATTGGCGGCATAGACGCCACCTACGTTGCACAAATGGACTGCCGGACGCATGAGATCAGCCCGCTGGGCGGCGTCGTTAATCACCAATTTTCCAATTTCGCCCTGGTCATGGCCGCGTCAGGCGATTACCTGTATTTCGGAGGCGGCTTCTTTAGCGTCTCGGGCGTACCTGCGCCGTACATCGCTCGCTATCACATGCCCACTAACCAGTGGCAAGCCTTGTCCGGCGGGAGCCCCAACAACTATGTGTACACACTGCATGTAGACGGAGAGTATTTGTATGCCGGCGGCAGCTTCACCAGCGTGGGCGGCGTGCCTGCCAGACGCGTGGCGCGCTATCACCTGGGTACGCAGACCTGGGAAGCCCTGGGTGCCGGAGCGGATAACGGTGTCGATAACACCGTTAGCGCGATCACCAGTGCCGAATCGGGCGTGTACGTAGGCGGTAGCTTTCAGGAGGCGGGGGGAATGACGGCGCGACATATTGCCCACTATGACCCCGATCAGAACACCTGGAGCGCCCCTGCCGGTGAGGTGTCGGGCTACCTGCGAACAATGTTGGTAGTCGACCGAGCGCTATACGTCGGCGGCCTCTCGACTTTCGGCCCTTCGACTCGGGAAAATCTTGCAAGGCTGGATTTGGAGACCGGACAGTGGTCCGCGCCGGGCGGTGTTTCCACCCACAACAAGGGCGTTTACTCGCTTTTGTACAGGAATCAGCAGCTATTGGTGGGGGGGTCGTACTACGAGATGAACAGCTTCCCGATAGCGAGCATCGGAAGCTACGACCCGGGTAGTGGGCAATGGACCGCCATGGGTGAAGGCGTTGAATACGGCTACAACACGAGTTTGCCTCCGTCCGTCGATGCGATGGCTGTTTGTGGCGACAAAATCGTCGTTACTGGCGAATTCAACAAGGCCGGTGGGGAAACGAGCTACAGGATCGCGCTGTTGGAGCTACCCGGGCCGCTGTTTTCCGACAGCTTCGATCAGTAGGCCTTCTTCTGGTCAGTGGTTTGACCAGCACGTCAGGGTTTGCAGAACCTGAAAGGGTGGCAGGGCAGTAGCGGTCGCGATGTCAGCAATCGGACACGCGATCGCAACAATCGGACACGCCGACTCTGGGCGATGAGTTTCGACGCACAGGAACGCCAGGCTAATCGACACAGCCGTTGAAGGCGGGCGCGATCCGCTGTAGCGGGATGACCGTTGCCGCCCCACGGGCATTGAACATGGCAAAGCTGACCTGGCCCGTCGTGCAACTGGTGAAACGGAATTGTGCAGTGCCAATTGCACTGGTGGTTACCGTTGCTGGATCGTTGAACACGCCGCCGCTGGAGCGGTAAATCATCACTTCGGCCACGTCAGCGTTGAAGCCTCCCTGGACTGTCATCCAATCGTACTGACCGGGCACCAGGGTCCAGGTAAACCAGCCGCCGAAGAACAGATTGATCTGTGGCGAGATGTCCAGGAAGAACCCCTGACCTGGCTTGGTTGGATCAAACCAGCTGCCCGACAAGTGCTCGTCGATGATGCGAAATCCGGTGGCATCACCACGGCGCAGATACAGATTGTCGAAAAGGCCGCTGACGTCGCTGTCAACGCCCGTATTCTTGTATACCCCGATGGCGAGTTTGGCGCTTGCTGCGTTCGAGTCCGTTTGTAGCGAACTGCTCTCCAGCTCCCACTCGTCGAGGCGGCCGGTTCCCTCCGATTCGATTTGCAGCGCATCACCTGTACAGTCGCCTGAGCCGTAGGTGATGAGGAATATCCTTGCTTCAACCGACTGCGGCTGCCAGCTGGGGACGCGCACCTGTCCTCCCCAGTTGTAGACGGTTGAGCCGTTCACTCCCACGCATTGATCCAACACCAGTTGCGTGGTGTTGCTCCCGGGGCCGACGTTGCTGATCAGCACCGCGCCGGAGGCCGGGCTGCCGCTGGCATCGAAGTCGTTCCACACTGCGGTACGGCTTTGGGGGTTATTCCAGTTCGCAAGATCGACGTCGAATCCTGGGTTTTCAATCAGATTGGTCTGCGCCAGCGCGGCGCCCGAACCGCACATTGAGGCCAGCGCGATCCACATTCGGAAGCAACGACTATTGGTCATGGTGGTTCCCTGGTAGCAAGCGGTCGCTGGCAGGACTACCGGCAAAATCGCCGTAGCGTAGGCATCGCCATGAGTTCAGTTTGCGCCTGGCGGGGATAGGCGAACTGACTTGAATCAAGTTGCCTGCAGATTCCTGTTGGTCGCCGGCGCGGAAAGCAACGTCGACTTGCGCAGGAGTCCAACTGAGCTGCCCAAGGCGCGTTCGAGGGCTGATCGGCGTGAATGCGAGCGCTTGAGCGAAGGGTCGCGAAGGCGCTATCGCGACAACGCAGAGGCGGCTGTCCTGGCTCGAAAACGGGTTCAGAATCGCCAATAATTAACTGATTTTTCGGGAAATTCGACAAGGCCGCATCCAGCCTCTGGCGGTCGCTCCTGCCGCCTGTCGGAAATCACCCTGGGCGGTAACACTGGGAGACACCGGTCTTGACGTGGGCAGGGCCCAGGCGAGTGCGTTCGGCGCCGCAACTCCAGGGATGCCAAGGGGCTTGCGGAGTCATTCGAAGCCCTGGTTCTACAGAGGGTCTGGTGCGGCCGATCTCGGCGGCCAACAACCATCGGAATCGAGTTCTGAGAATGGCTCGGTCGCGGCCCGAAGCTGAATGCAAGCAGCGCGGGTTGCCAAGGTGAATCCCAAGAACCCCGGGGTGGCTTCGCGCGTGAGTTCGCCGATCATGATGTCAAACATGCTTGACATAGAGGGTTCTCCACTCTACGCTTGATATCAAGTTTCCTTTACTTTATGACAAGGACAACAGACATGAACGGCATGCATACCCATTCCGAGCGACTCTCCGCACGTTCGATCCGTAGCACCATGAACTATCTTCTGTGGACCCTGGTATGGGCCGGCAGCTACGTCCTGGCCGACAAGGCGGCGCTCCTCGGCTGGTACCAGGGAACAACCTCGGCGGCGATTGCCGTTGCCGTTAATCTTGCGCTGGGAGTGGTAATGGTCGCCGCCTACATGCGGCACCTGCGGGCCATGGATGAGTTGCAGCGCAAGATTCAAATGGACGCATTGGCGTTGTCCGTCGGCGCGGGAATCGTCGGCGGATTCGCGATGATGCTGATGCGCAGCACTGGCTTGAGCAACGGCGCGGATATCAACACATTGATCCTGCTGATCTTCGCTACCCATATCGCCAGCACCCTCTTCGGCTGTCTGCGCTACCGATGAATAACAGGCTGAAGATCCTGCGCGCGGAGCGAAACTGGACTCAGGCAGATCTGGCCATGGCGCTGGACGTGTCCAGACAGACCGTCAATGCCATCGAGACCGGCAAGTTCGACCCCAGTTTGCCGCTGGCCTTCAAGCTGGCCAGGTTATTCGAGCGGCCAATCGAGCACATCTTCGACGACCGGGCTGACGAGGAGATGAATTAGGCCGATCTGCGCAACACCACCGTTGTGTATCGAGATCTGTCTGCTTGTCCTTTGCCAGGCCGACACCGGCCGATGGGACCAGGAGAACCCGTTTCCCGACTATCGATGGGAGCTGCGAAATGGTGACCCCTTTGATTGAACCATCATCATTGCCGCCGTGCAGTCGCTTGGGGTGCCGCGCGGTCGCAGTCGCAGCGTTGCGGCTAGTGCGATGAAGATTGCGAGGGTCCCGGGCAGGCTGGCCTCCAGCCCGAAAGCGCCCCCTGTCCACAAGTTCGTGGAATGTCCGAAATCCGGCACCAGCACTCCGCTTGTGCCATGTCCGCTGACTCCGAAGCCAAGCAAAGGCCCCTGCACGAGATTCAAAGAAAAGTGCATGGCGATCGGCAGTGCCAGTGACTTGGTGCGCAAGTAACACGCACCGAACAGCAGGCCAGCAAGGAAGATGTTGGCGGTCGCGAGCCATTGCAGGTCGCCCGTGGCCGCCAGCCCACTGGAGTGGACCAAGGTGAAGTAGCCGGCCATTGCCAGTTGGGCGGGCCAAGCACCGATGCCAGCGACCAAGCGTTGAAAGGGAAACCCGCGGAACAGCAGCTCTTCGACGACCGCAACGGCCAGGCAATCGAGCGACCCTGTTGCCAGTGCTGCTTTACCCCAGTCGCTCGTATGCCATGTCACCGCACCAGACAGCCAAAGGGCCAGAGCCGTGACACCCCAAATGAGGGTTCCTGACAACAATCCGATCGGTAGGTGACGCCGCCAGCTCGCAAGTGTGCCCAGAACATTTCCAGGATGTTCCCGACGGCCAAGCAAACAAAGGTAGGTGGCGACCACGACCAGCGCTGCCTGCAACGGGATGCCAGGTTCTGTGCCCTGCCTGGAGGTGAAGATGATGGTAGGAATCAACAACGCAGCCAGCACCAGGTAGAACAGCAGGATCCACCAGCCGTTTCGGAGTTCTCCGTTCTGATTGCGAAAGATGGCGATCATGGCTGCTGGGGGATGCGGTTGTGGAAGGTATCCATGGGGGTCAGTACCTGTAGGTTGTGGTGAATTGGATCTGAGTGCCATCGTCGAAGCCCGCGTCCTGAAGCACGCGGCCTGCTTCGAGGTGTTCGGCATTGAGATCGAAGGACAGCCTGTGGGATGGCTGCCAGGTGATCGAAAGGCGCGACAGGTTGCCGATATGGCGGCCGGGCGTGCCCTGGGTTCCGGCGTAGGCACGAAAACCGCCGGCGTACACGGCGTCGTCCTCGCGGAGGCGGCGCGCATGGGCATACTCGAATGAAACGCGGGCATTGCGTCCTGGGGTAAGGGATACCCCAGGAGCGAACAACACGAGATTGCTTAGGCCAAGGAACTGGCCTTCGCCCAGATAGTTGGAGCTTGCGTACAACGGGTGGAAGGTGCGCGAGCGGTGGTCGCCGGTTCTGTGGTCACCGGACGCGATGTCCAGGTGCGAAGTCAGGCGAGGTTTCCAGCCCGTCTCGGACAGGGACAGGCTTTGGACGGCGAACAAAGCTAGCGCGTCGATACGACGGTTCGCGATGGTTCGGCCGGACTGGCCCACGGCCGTCCAGTCCCATCTCAAAGTCCCCTGGTGGCCCCACAGGCGCAATCCATAGGTGTCACGCCGATCGACGGTGTTGGTTGTGTTGGGGCCGATTCCCGGGATCTCTGTATGAAACCAGAAGGGATCGAGGAAGGAATCCGTCCGACCTTCAGGGGAGACAACGATGCTCGCGTTGGCCCCCCGCAGGATCGTGTTCTCGAGGACGCCGTCATCGAAGCTGCCGCTACCGAATCGGGTCGCACGGAGTTCGAATGCGCCGACGCGGAATCGCGGGGCATGCAGGTAGGCCCGGATGCCGTTCCAGTTCCGATGGAGGTTGGGGCCGTCGCTCAGGCTGATCAATTGCCTGGGGCCATCGGAGAACTCCTGCCTGCCGGCCATGGCCCCGAACACCAGCGGTCCGCTGGTTCCGTTCGCATCAACGAACAGCTGTTGGAGCGCGATGCGGTTCTGGAAGTTGGCGGGCGTGTCGCCGCGATCGCGATCAACTTGGCCGGAGCCGATTTCGCCGAAGAATCGAAGGCGCGGGGTCAGATGAAGCTCTGCACCGAGGATGGCACGAAGCTGCTTCTGGTCTATGCGCGCGCCGGGTACCAGGCCTTTGTTCGCGGTGGATACATCGCGCAGGCGTACTTCCGCACTGGGCGTCAGGCGCCAGTCGTGTGCCAACGCAATCGACTTGGATGCCGGTGCGCAAGGGCTTGCCTCGGCGCCCAGCCAGCGTTCTGCCCAACGACTCACCATCGCGCCATGGCCGAGTTCCGGACCCCAGCCAGCAGCCAACAATGGATACGGGTCTGCCGCGGGCAACATTGTGTCGGCGGTCATGCCAACAGCGCAGGGCGGCGGGGACGGCCCCGGTGCGGCGAGCGTGACGGTGGGAAGTCCCATGAGGAGGGTCACGTACAGGGGCAGACGCTTGAAGGATAGGGATGCCATGACAGACTCAAGAAAGGTGACGATTCGGTTCGGCCATCGGCGACAGGTTCGACCAGGCGGTCAACGCGATCGCCGCTGCGATGAAGGCACTGGCGGTGAGGAATGCCGCATGCGTGCCGGCGACGATCTGCACCGGCCGGGCTGCGTCGATCGATGCGATGCCGGCGGCGTGCATGAAAATCGCGCCCATCAACGATGCGCCAGTCACCAGCCCGAGGTTGCGCGACAGGTTAAGCAGGCCCGATACCAGGCCGCGCTGAGATGCCTCCGCGCCGGTGACGACAAGCGTGTTGTTCGCGGCCTGGAATATCGCGAATCCAGCGGTCAAGGCCGCCAGCGGCAGAACGTACCCCGGCGCGCCGCTTTCGATTGATGCACTGGCGAGCAACAGGGCGCCCAATGCCATCGTAATCAGTGCCATCAGGGTCATGCGGGCCGCACCGAAGCGATCCACCGCCTTACCGGCGGGAACGCCAACCAGCGCCGCGACCAGGGGGCCGGTCGACATCGCCAGGCCAGTTCGGAACGGGTCCAGGTGCAATGCCCCGGAGAGGTAGAAGGGGCCAACGACCAGCGTGGTCATCGCCACTGTCGCGGCCAGGCTGCTGGAAGCGAACCCGGTACTGGTCCGCATGTCGCGAAAGAGGGCGAGGCGCACCAGCGGCGAAGGCACTCTCGCTTCGACCAGTAGAAAGCCGCCACCGGCCAGGGCCGCGAAACAAGCCAGCGCGATGTTGACGGGTCCGAAATGTCCGCGGCCGAGCGTCATCGCCAGCGAGTAAGCCGCAAGTGCGGCCGCAAGCAGGACCGAACCGCGGACGTCGAAGTTGGCCTTGCCGGCAACCGCATCGCGCGGCAGGAACCGCCATGCCAGGCCCGCCGCCAGCAAGCCCATCGGCAGGTTGACCAGGAAGATGGACTGCCAGCCGATGCTTCCGATCAGCAAACCACCGAGCGACGGCCCCAGCGCCGTCCCTATGGCCGATGTGGAGCCGAGCAGACCCATGGCGCGACCGGTGCGTTCCTCGGAAGCGAACTCACCGACGAGGGCCATGGCCATCGCCATCATGACCGCGGCGCCCATGCCCTGCACGGCGCGCGCTGCGATGAGGACTCCCAGGTTGGGGGCGGTGGCGCAGAGCGTCGAGGCCAGGGAGAAGACCGAAATGCCGATCAGCACCAACCGGCGCCGCCCAAGCAGGTCGCCGAGCCGGCCCGCGATAACGACCACCGAAGTCACCGAGAGCAGATAGGCCAGCACGACCCACTGGGCCGCCTGGAAGGAGGCGGCGAATGCCTGGACCAAGGTCGGCAATGCGACGTTGGCGATGCTGGTGCCCAGTGAGGACAGCAGCGTCGTCAATGCCAGCGTGGCCAACGCTCCGAATGATCCGTGCGGCGCGGAATTGGGGTTCGGGTGCGAGGGGGTCGACATGAATGGAATGCCCTGAAGTCAAGGAGGCCATGCGCGCGTCGTGGCGAACAGGCTGCGATGCGGCGAAATCTAGGCCTGGGCGCTTGATTGCGGTAGACGCACGATTCGAAATTTGTTTGTGCGTGAAACGCCATGCGTGAGGTGGCTGATCGTGCTATTCATGGCGCCATGAACGACCTCGACCTCAACCTGCTGGTTACCCTGGACGTTCTGCTAGACGAGGGCAGCGTGGTGGGGGCCGCCAAGCGCCTGAAGCTCAGTGCGTCGGCGATGAGTCGCTCACTGGCGCGATTGCGCCAAGCCACCGGTGACCCCTTGCTGGTGCGTGCAGGCCGTGGCCTGGTGCCGACGCCACGCGCCTTGGAACTGCGTGGGCGGGTCAGGCAAGTCGTGGTTGAGGCAGAAGCGGTCCTTCGCCCGGTACTCAGGCTGGATCTCCCCTCGCTGTCGCGCAAGTTCACCATTCGCAGTACCGAAGGGTTCGCCGAGACCTTCGGTCCGGCCATCCTGTCCCGGGTAGCGGTTGATGCTCCGCACGTACGTCTGTCTTTTCTGCCGAAGCCGGACAAGGACAGCACGCCGCTACGCGATGGCTCTGTAGACCTCGAAACCGGTGTGATCGGACGCATGATGGGTCCGGAGATCCTGGCTCTGGGGCTGTTCCGCGACCGCTTCGTCGGCTTGGTGCGTCGCGGCCACCGTCTGTCGAAGGGACAAATGACCCCGCAGCGCTACGCGGGCGCCGCCCATGTCGTGATCGAACGACGTGGCCTGCGTGCGGCCATGGTCGACGAGGTCCTGGAACGCATGGCGTTAGCGCGCAATGCGGTGGTGACGGTCGGTGGCTTCGGCGCAGCGATCGCGCTCGCGCGCGGCTCGGATGTGGTCGCGACCGTGCCTGAGAAGCACACCAGCGGACTGTGCGAGGGCATGCACCGGTTCGAGCTTCCGGTAGCGGTGGAGGAGTTCACGATCTCGCTGTTCTGGCATCCCAGGCTGGATGCCGATCCCGCGCACAAGTGGCTGCGCAAGCTCGTCGCGAATGTATGTTCTCAAGTGTCTTCGAGTACACGATAGGGTCGGACGCCAGGTCGAGTTCACCGCGATGTCTCTGCATAGGCAGCGTTCCGGGCTGCATCGTTCTCGATTCGAACTCATCGCAATGGCAGTTGTCCGGCATGCCAGTCCGTGCATGTACTACCTGCGTCAAACGCTTCTTCCGCTGAAGGGTCCGCATCACTAGGCTGGAACCATGAGGTCGCATTTCCAGGCGACCCGCGTACTGGGCTTGCGCGCCCGCAAGCAATCCATACACCCGAACGGAGGCTTCAATGCGCGCTCTTCAAGTTTTTGCTTGGTCGGCTACCTCGAATTTACGAACTGGAGTCGCGTCGCGAGTTGGCTACTGCAGCCTGCCGCTGATTCTGGGACTGGCATTGGCAGGGTTCTGCATGCCGGCTGCATCGAGGGACCGGCCGCAGACTGATTCCGTCTCCATCAAGCGGTACCTGTTTTCGAAGGACGCATTTGCAGACGTGCAGGATGAACTCAAGGCGCGCGGTGTTTCATTCGCTCAAGTGCCAATGGAGCCTTCGCCCGGTCATGGGACTACCAGCGCGGGTGTCGATGCCGGCGGGATACAAACACCCTACGTGGTCGAGAATGTTCGGGGGCGCTTCCATGTCTATGGCCAGTACGGCCGCCCTCAGCAACCATCAGCCGCACTTCCGTATGTGACGCAGGAGGTTGTTTTCGAATCGCCAAATCCCGCGGTTGCCCCGGTTGGCACGCTGAGTTATCCCTTTGCAGGAGGCGTCTATCCGGCCGTCGTCCTGCTCGCCGGTACGGGGCCGCATGATCGCGATGGAGGCATGTCGCTGCACAAGACGCTGCTGGTCCTGGCCGATCACCTGACTCGACAGGGTTTCGCGGTGTTGCGGTATGACAAGCGAGGGGTCGGATTGACGGGCGGACAACGCCACCCTGGCTCAACGACGGATGACTATGTTGCGGATGCCCTGGCTGCGATCAGGTTCCTGCAGATCCAACCCAATGTTGATCCCGGCAGGATAGGGATCGTGGGTCATAGTGAGGGAGGAATCATCGCCGCAATGGTGGCTGCCGAAGCACCGGATGAGGTCGGCTTCATCGTCATGCTCGGCGGGACGGGTTTGCCTGGAATCGACGTAAAGAGTTTGCAGGATGCAGCAATGCGGCGTGCCGACGGCATGTCGGACTCGTTGATCGAAATGAACCGTTGGCAAGAGCGTGAACTCTACGAAATCTCGGCCAGCAACCTGGATCATGGCCAGGCCATCGATGCAATGACCAAGGCGACGAATGCGCTGCCTGCTGACGTCAAATCCACGCTCGGCATTCCAGCGGAAGGTATCCCGGTGGAAGCATTCGAAGACCTCCTGTCCCCATGGTTCCGTCGCTTTCTGGCGATCGATCCTAGTGCCTACCTGAAAAAGGTTCGCTGCCCTGTTCTGGCACTGGGGGGTAGCAAGGACTTGCAAGTGACCGCCAGTGAGAACCTCGAGGCGATTAGAAAAGCGCTTGCGATTGCGGGAAATCCCAAATCGAGGGTGGTCTTGCTGACAGGCATCAACCACAACCTGCAAACCAGCAGGACAGGCAAGCCAAGCGAGTACTTTCAGATTGAAGAAACTGTCGGGCGCCCGGTTCTGAATCAGCTCTCGACTTGGTTGGGCAGCGTCGCCGGCCAATCCGAAATCAGGATCGTCGAAAGCGATTAAACGCGCGTTCTATCGCTCGCCTGACGCGCAAAACGATCGGACGTAGCAACAGCAATCGAACAGCGATGGACGCCTCTCTCCCTGCCACGCTGATCGCTTGCTTTTCCGGGTCCTTGGGTTCTGATCCAGGCAGGTGAGGGCCTCGTGCCCTCAGGCTGCGGTTTTGCTACCGCTAAACGCGCGTTCGTCGTCTGATTCGGTCAGCGAAAGCCGGAGGGTGGTTTCGAAGACGAACGGCGCACGGACATGTATTCGGCGTCCTTGATGCGCGGCGCCAAGGTCTTGGCCGTGTCTGTCCCCGCGCGTCGCGATTCATCCGGCGCGGTCATGCAGTCTATGCTGACATTGAGGTCGCTCCAATGACCGAGGCTGGCGACGTGCCTAGGATCCGTCAAAAGCAATCGGACACTTCGATTGTGAGGCGCCGATTCTGGGAATTGATTCTGATGTGGTCGAGCCGAACCGGCCGAGTTCGGCGTCAAACCTTGAATGCATCTTAAAGAGTCTGCAGATCCCGCTGATCTATCAGCGAATTTTTCGCAGCTGCCGGTCCTGGCGAAACAAGGTCATCGTCACCACACTAGCGGAAACCCCGATTCTGAACGGGGTCGACGCCGGTTGCGTGTTCACCCTGCGCCACGTATACGAGGCATCCTCGCAGTTTCCAATCCTGCGCGCCCTGATTCGGTGATCGAGTATGTCGATGAGAACAACGCTGGCGGTGCTGTCCTTCCTGCTCGCTTCCAATGCATGGGCCGATCTTCGGTCTGAGGTCAGCCAGCTGAGCTCGAAGATTGCCAACCATTCACTAGAGTCCAGGCTTGAGCTGGATCAGCTGTTTTCCGACTTGATCGCGAAGGCGAGAGAGGCCGGCAATGAGACGCTGCTGCGCAAGCTGGAGCGACTGCAAGTGGAAGCGGCAGATTGGCCGAGTGCCCACCCGTTCGATCCTGATCTGCCGATCCAGCATTTGCGCGTTGCGATGGATGCCACCGCAGATTGCGAGAACGCCATCGACATTTCGCCAGGCCGCTCCTTGCACGTTGGCCTCTCGCCCAGCGAGCTGTGGTTCCGCGTCGTTGCCCCGGCGCCGGGCTCGTACGCGATCAGCTCCCTGGGGTCGACCGGAGACACAGAACTGGAGGTGTGGCGCAGCTGTGCGCTGCGGCCTGGCGAGCTTTTCGACAGGAACGACGATTTTCTGGGGCTGCAGGCGGTCGCAGCGGTTGCGGCCACTCGCGCAGGCGAGCACTTCTACGTCCGGGTGAAAACCGATCCAGGTTCCGCCGTGCATCTGAACCTCGTCGGTGGGACCTATCAGATCTCGGGTCGGGTAACCATGGACGGCGTATCGACCTCGCAGATCTACGTGGGTGTCCGAGGTGAGACCGGGGCCCAGTCAACCACGTCGATTGCCGCCGACGGCAGCTACCAGCTGACCACCTATGGGGATGTGAGAGTTCGTACCGGGACCTACGGCGGCGGATTTCCCATCAGCAAACATCTGATGGAGGCATATCCGGATGTGCCGTGCGTGAGCGCAGGCCCAACCGACATCGCCGGCTGCAATGACCCCGCGAGCATGGCGGTATTCACGCCATTGGGCGCGCCCTATGCCGGGATCGACTTTCATTTGGTCGAGGGAGGGAGAATTGTCGGCACCTTGGTGAGCGAGCGATCCGGATTGCCGTTGGCCTACGCCGGCGTTCTATCTCATCAGGTCGGATCCGGGCTCACCAAATACGTCGAAACAGACACGCTCGGACGTTACGAAATTCCCGGATTACCCGCGTCCGCTTATGTTATCGAGGCGCAGAGAGCGGGCTACATATCGCAACTCCATTTCCAGACGAACTGTGATCCGTCACCGTGCGACCCGTCACTCGGAACTCCCGTGCCGGTTGCACTGGGAGAAGGGAAGCGCGTCGATTTTGCGCTCGAATCCAGTCGTCGGCTGATCGTGACGCTCACCGGCCTGACTCCTCACCGTGACGTGGACGTCCGAGTCACGGCGGTCGATGGAACCGGTGGGATACTTGCCCGCGGGAGGGCCGGTGCAGACGGCGTCGCCAATGTGGAGATCGATCGAGCACCCGGGCCATTCCGGTTTTGGGCAAACAGCTACTACGTGATTTCTCAGGTCTATCCGTCTCATCTGTGCGATGACCTCAACTGTACCGATGAGGTGCTGCTTGGCGGCATTCTCAACATGCCCGAGGAGGGCTTGCTTCAGCTGACCATGCCCATGAGCAGCAGGGCGCCGGTGCGGGGGCGCATCGTGGAAGCTGTTACCGGGAATGGCGTTGAATATGCGCGAGTGTCGTTTCGACGGGTGGGCACCGCACCGACCAGCACCTACGACATCGTGACTGACGAACAGGGTTACTACGACTTCGCCAACGTGGTGCATCCAGGCCAGTATTTTGTGCACGCAGGTTCTGGGGAGCACGTTGACGAGCTCTACCCGGAAATCGTTTGCCAGGGACCCTTTCAGCTGTGGAACTGCGGGGAGGGGACCGCGATCACGATTCCATTGGGGGGGCTGGAAGGCCTGGATTTTGAGTTGAATCGAAGCGCCACCATTACCGGGTCGCTGACTGAAAGCGGTCAACCATACGTTGGTACCTCGTTGACCTTTGCTCTGCTCGACAATGACCTGATCTCGGAAGGCGGCGGCAATAGTTTCAGCTCGACCTATGAACTGGACGACATCATTCCAGGCACGTACCGCCTGGGCCTGCGCAGTGGCTACAGCACGACTCCGATTTACCCCATGCTCTATGACGCGATCTATTGCGACAGGCCCGATGATGAACAGTACCCGTTCGAAAACTGCCCTGTCGGCGCGGGTGAGGTGATCACGCTGGTCAGTGGCGAAGAACGAACCGGGGTCGATTTTGAGATCAAGAGCTTCAACGGTCGAATGGTAGAAGTGACCCGGAGCGATACGGGCGCGCCGCTGGCCGCGATTGCGCTCGATCTATGGTCCACCCAGGGGAACTGGATTGCAGCGGTTACCACGAACGCCGCCGGACGCGCGCGAGTTACCCCGTACTCGGTCTCTTTCCCGGGGGAATTCCTGTTGTCGACCTCCAATGGGCTGAACTTCATTGATGAAGTGTTCGATGACATTCAGTGTCCGGAGGGGTCGGCCTTTTTTGGCCTCTGCTCCCTTGCCGGTGCGGATTTGCTATCGAGCACCGAGATCGGCCCCAATGCGCCGCCGCTGCGAATTCGCCTGAGTCCCCGAGACTCGGATGTGCTCATGGCCAATGGCTTTGAGGCTCAGTAGCTGCCCGCTATCAAGCAATGCGAGCAGGCACATTCGGACACGCCCATCCGTTGCTGCCAGTGCGACGTTTCGGTCTCCGCCAGTCGGTTTTGCCCGCCCACTTCGCTGCTCGCCGAAGGGCTTTGCTTGCTACCTGCGCCCACTGGCGTGCTTCCGGTCTTGCCTGGTCAGCCTGATTGGGTTCTCATCGTCCGGCGCCCGGACTCTCCATAACTGCCCCTGGGTCAACTGCTGACGCCAGAAATCAGCTTTCAGACGGAGTTTCATCAGCTTTCCATCAGGCTCCAGCCGGAAGTTGGGGGCAGACTGAGCGTGAATCATCGCTGCCGGCTGGCTGACCCATCCGAGTCCTGCTCGCGCCGTTGCGACTCGACCTGGCCGAATGGAGGAAGGTTGGATGGCGCTCATCGCTTGCGCAGAGTGCAACAAGCAAATATCCGATAGAGCGGCGGCCTGTCCGAGCTGCGGATGTCCAGTCGCAGCTGGCGACACCCAGGCGGAAGCGACTCGGCCCAGTGCTTCCAGCACGCCAATGGACAGTCCCGAGAACGCGCAACTGAACAAGGTCGCCGCCGGCCAACGGATCGTGATCTTCGCCATTGTGGGGATGATCGCGGTCGTGGGGTTACAGTTCGCGCTAATCGAAAACCGGGATCTCACGCCGGTCTTCGGCTACCTGGATCTCGCCGTGAAGCTTGTCGGCATCTACGGGGTGATCACGATGGCGGTGGGCCTGGGGTATTCGCTTCTGACCCGGGCCATCTTCATTGCGCTTTTCCTGCTGCCTTACCTGATGGCCTTCAATGTGCTGTCAGTGTCTGAGGGGAACAAAGGGTTCATTGCACTGCTGCCGGTTGTGAACTTCCTGATTGTGCTCTGGGTGATCAATGCCGGCAGCAAGGCGCTCAAGAAGGGCGGCTACAAGGTCGGTTTCCTTGGGGCGGCACCAAGATAGATCCCGGCTCAGGATCCGTTCGGTGCTTCGCCGAACTGGCGGCATGGGGTCGTCCTGAGGCGAACCAGCCTGCTTAGGCCGGCGCCAGCGCGACGTTGATGCGACACCCGAATCACCAATAGAGGCTTTGGACAATGAAACTATCCCTGTTCACCGCAGTACTCACCCTGCTTGTTTGCGGGTGGAATACTCAGGCGCTCGCTGAGCGATGGGTGGGGATCTATGTCAAACAGGACCTGGACCAGGCGATTGACTCCCGCACCAGTTGGCGTGAGTTTGAGCGCAACCTGGAGCAGCGCTGGGACGAAGGCTACAGGATTGAGGCCATCGAATACGGTGATGGGAAATGGGTGGGGGTGTTCAACCAGCAGGGTAGCGAACAGGCCTTCAATACGCGCGGGACCTGGGACGAGTTCCGCGCGGTGGTTCGCGATCGTTGGGACGAAGGCTATGCGCTGATGTCCGTTGCCTACGGCGAAGGCATGTGGGTGGGGTTCTTCACCCGTCAGAGAGAACTTCAGGCGCTGGAATGGAACAGCAACCTGGACCGTTTCGATGAATCCATCATCCGCCGAACCAATAACGGCTACGAGCTGAACGCGGTCAAGTATGGCGAAGGAAAATGGGTGGGTGTGTTCACCAAGAGTCGGAGTCGGCGTGACCAGGGAGTGCAGTACTACAACTCCTATCGGGAATTTCGCGAAGATCTGAATGAGGCCTGGGGTGAGTCGTATCGGGTGGCCGACATCGCCTACGGGCAACGTGAGTGGGTCGTGCACTATGCCCCCAATCGTCAGCAACAAAGGGTGAGCACCAGCGATGACTGGTCAGCGTTTGAGCGCGAATTCAAGGCGCAATGGGACCGCGGTTATGTCATGACCAGATTGGTCTGGAGCCCTTAGACAAGGGCCCAAACAATTGTGCACTGGGGCTAGGCGGCGCAATGCCCCCCGCCCGCGCCACTTCGAAAGCTTCTTCGAAAGCACTCAGATCTCACGGGCTTCTTGTTCAATTCAACCCAAGCGGATAGGAAACTGGATAGCCCGATCCTGAACGTGCGGTAGGGGAGCGCGGGTCGCTCTCGTCTTCGCAGCTCGAGAATGTCTATAGAAGTACTCGGATCTGATTGATTTGGAAAAGATTCTCTCCCAAATTCCGTCACGCCCTCGGCGCTGGGGCCGGTCGCCGCTATGCCAATTGGTCGCCGGGACTTGTGTGATGGCGGTAGTCTGGTCACAGTCAGCGCATCATCAGAGAGGGCTGGCGCGATGGCAAGAATCATCTGGTTAGTCGTTTTGTCGATCAGTTTGGCGCTGGGTGTCATCGCCTTTCACGCGCTCCAGCGGGAATGGGCGCTTCAGGCATCCATCGATGAATCGGCGCAGCGGCACGAGCGGTCCAAACTGGCCTATCTGGAGAAGACTGCCCCGGACGTCGAGTTCGTTCGCCGAATCCTCGACAAGCCGGTAAACCCGGATCGCAACCTGAGACCGACGCATGGGATCAGGTTGGCCACAACCGGGCAACTGATGGCTGGGCGATTTACAGAGATCGAGCGAACCGCGACAAGACTTCACGAGACGCGCGAACTGCTGGAGAGCGGCACCTCGAAGCTCGCAGGCTTTTACAGTGGTCTCGCACAGCCCGCAACGGAGTGCCCGCAGAAGGGTGGCGAGGAGTCCCAGTGGGATGCGATGAGCGACCGAATCGACGAATGGGCGGCAAGCGGAAATCCGTTGGCGCTGATGGCGCAGCTGGGCTTTCAACGCTCGTTGGCCTGGTGCGCGCGCGGCACCGGCCCGGCCGACTCAGTAAGCGATGAGAACTGGGCGGTGTTCCATCAGCGAACGGCCGCCGCGGTGAAGTTGTTCGAGGCACTTCCGTCCGCAGCCGGGGAGCAGCCGTGGTATGCGGACATCGCACTGGGTCTGCATCGAGATGGCGACCTGATGAGCAGGAGCGAAGCTCTGGATCTGTATGAACGGGCTCGCGCTCGCGACCCCTGGTTTCTGGCGCTGTATTTCACTCGCGGTACCCTGGCTGCGCCGAAATGGGGTGGCTCTATCGGTGAGCATGCCGCGTGGGTAGAACAGGAAATCGCTCGCGCGGAAACGCCCGATATGGCAGCCGTTCTCTATGCGCGGCTGAACTGGGCAAATGAGAGCTCGAAAATGTTCGCTGAGGGTGGGGTCGATTGGCCTCGATTTGAAGAGTCATTTGAACGGATCATCGAGTTTTACCCGGACCAGTGGAATATCAACAGCTTCGGGAACTTTGCCTGCCACGCAAACGATCGGGAGCGTTTGTACACACAACTGCAGTCGATGGAAGTCGTGCTGATTCAGGCGTGGCACAACCTGGACTACTACCAGCGCTGCAGGGACTACGTGCTCCGGAATCAATACGAGAAATCAATCCTTGAGCGAGCCCGGCAGAGGCCTCCAGCGGAAGGTTGATTGACCATTGGACATACAAATCGGCCTGTGGTCCACTCGGATCGTGGTGGCCACTATCGTTGGCCAGGCTGGCTGACCCGCATCGCGGAAGCGAAGTTGGTACGATCGATGTCACGCAAGGGATGCTCACCGGACAACGCGGCTTGCGAAGGCTTCTTTGGTCGATTAAAGACCGAGATGTTCTTCGCCCGGGACTGGCTCTCGACGTCAATTGACGAATTCGTTGCGGCGTTGGACGCGTACATCCGCTGGTATAACGATCAACGGATCAAGAGTTCATTGGGCTTCCGCAGTCCCGCGAAGTACCGTCAGAACCTTGGAATCACTCCATAAACAGTCCAAGTTTTTTGCCGCATCCCCGGTGGGTCAGTTTCCAACTGGCGCTAACAGCACCTCGAAAGTTTCTTCGAAAGCACTCGGATCTCACTGATTTTTGGCCCAAATTACCCAAGGAAACCAGCGCGGGCGCAGTCGGCTTCGCAGCTCGAGAATGTCTTCAGAAGGACTCGGATCTGATTGATTTGACGACGGATTTCCCGTCAAACCTGTCCCACTCTCGCCGCTGAGACTGATCGCCGCAATGCCACGTGGTCTCTGCGCTCGATCAATCCTGAGCAGAACGATTGACTAGGGTATTGACCCACGCCCGACGGGTTTCAGTATGCGGCGCGAGATTCTTCAGGCCGTCGTCGCGTCGCGGTCTTTTCGTCTGCTCACCATCAAGACTGCGAATCGCCTGGGCCTGACGCGGGCACCAGGCGGTCGTAGCTGATCACCCGGTTTCGGCCTTCGCGCTTGGCCTGGTAGAGGGCCTTGTCGGCCGCCTGGAAGAACTCCTGGGTGCTGGCGAAGCGACGTCCGTCGGCGCAGGCCAGGCCGAGGCTGATGGTGACCTTCATCTCGCCAACGCTGTGGTCGTGCACAGACTGACGCAGCGATTCGGCGATGCGGGCGGCCTCATCGGCGTCGGTGCCGGGCAGGATGACGGCGAACTCTTCGCCGCCATAGCGACAGACGGACGCGCCGCGTGGGGTTCCCTGGGTCAGCGCTTCGGCGACTCGGGCCAGCACCTGGTCGCCCTTGGCATGTCCATAGCGATCGTTGAAACGCTTGAAGTGATCGATGTCGATGACCAGCAGCGCGACCACGCCGCGCGGCATGTTGGCCAGGACCAGATCCAGCTGGCGATCAAAATAGCGGCGATTGGCCAGCTTGGTCAGCGGGTCGGTCAAGGTCTGCCGCTGCAGCTCATTCACTCGTGAGGCCAATGCCAGCGAGAGCAGAACCATCTCGATCAGCGCACCGGCCTGAAAGGCGTTGTGGGTCACCGCGTTATGCGGCAACACGCCGAAGGCCTTGAGCATGTAGGCAAGCACGCCAAACAGCAGCGCCACCCAGGCCAGCATGAAAAAGCGGGCCGGTCGATAACCCTGCAGCAGGCCCACCGTGCCCAGAATCAGGATCACGGTGGTCACGACGATGGTGTGCAGCGCGATGGGCACGATGACGCTGGCATAGGGAAAGATGAAAGCCGCCCCCAGCATCGCCAGTGAAATCCACTGCAGCACTTGAGCAAAGCGATCCAAGCGCGGTGCGTGATTGTGCGATTCCAGAAACTGACGGGTGAATTGCAGGCCAAACAGCAGCGTGAAGGCCAGCAGCACGATCAGACTCAGGTTCGCCCACGTTGGTGACGTCGGCCACAGCAGCTCGAAGGACAGCCCGTTGTGAACCCCGAAATAAAGCCCGTAGCTGGAGGCGTAGAGCAGGTAGTAGAAGAACGCGCGGTCACGAACCACCAGGAAAATGAACAGGTTGTAGAGCACCAGCACGGCGACACCACCGTAGTAGAAGCCGTAGGCGAGCTGTTCGCGGCTAAGCGCTTCGAACAGGGCCTGCTGATCGTACAGATGCAGTCCCAGATTCAGCGAACCGCCGGTGGCGAAGCGTAAATACACGGTGCGTTCGGCTTCGACCGGCAGTGCGACAGGAAACAGGAAGTCGCGAAAATCAATCGGCCGAGAGGCGAACTCGCGTCGATCGCCGGTCGCGTAGTGACGAAATTGCCCGTCGGTCGTCTCCACCCAGGCGTCGAGATAGTCGATCAGCGGATAGTCCTGGCGCAGGGTCAGCTTGCGATCTTCAGCGCCGGCGTTTTTCAGCTGCAAGCGTACCCAGTAGGCGGAACGGGTAAAGCCGAAGTTGGGCTTGGCATCGCCCAGAGGAGAGAACCCGTCCGAATCACGCACCTGATCGAAGGCCAGATTTCCGCTGGAATCCTCGAGCAGCGCGATGTGGCGGTCCAACTGCAGCTCGCTGAAGTTGGCGTCAATCTGCAGGGACTGCGCCAGCACCTGGCTATTGAGCAAAATGCCAATCACTGCACAAAACACGGCGACTAGCCAGCACTGCATCGCGGCTGCGCATGAATGCAGCGCTATGGTGGCCTTCCCCGTTGATGCTGAGCGCATCAGATTCCGTCCTCGCAAGCTGCAGCAAGCATTGGATCAATCGAACCCATGGTCGGCATTCCACGGGCTTGTCACTTGCGCACCAGCCCGGAGAATGAGCCTAACCCAATCGCGCCTCGGAGATGTCCTTGTTGAATCGATCTCGCGCAATTTTCGCGGTTTCTCTGATCATTTTGGGACTTTGCGGCTGTGCCGAGCCGCCGGCCGAGCTCAGCGACGGCACCCTGGTGCCCGGTGGCGCGGGGGCGATTGCCCTGGATCAGGGTTGGAGTACGCAGGCCCTGGAGCAATCCTGGTACGCCTCATTCGGCTCCCGGCTGCTCCCCTACGACTGGCTCAAGGCGTTGGAGCAGCCGGACAGCGAGGCGTTGTTCCTGCACCCCGATCACCTGCGCGAACTGGGGCTGATGGCTCAGCTGCCGACCGAGCACAATCCGAGTGGTTACCCGGTCGGCTTCGGTCGCGACCAGGACGCCGACGGGCGCGCATGGGTGGGGCTGGGCTGTGCCACCTGCCATACGGGCGAGCTGCGCCATGGCGAGCAGGTGATCCGCCTGGCCGGTGGCCAGTCGCTGCTCAACTACAGCGGCTTCACCCATCAACTTGAGCAGGCGCTGGAGCGAACCGCCAGCGATGACGCAAAGTTCAGCCGCTTTGCTGAAGCGCTCGCCAGCATGCCGACCGATCGCCCCGCCTTGCGCGAGGAGATTCGGGTCCAGGCGCAGCGGCTAAGCCACCTGCGCGAGCTCAACCACAGTCCGGTGGCCTATGGTCACGGCCGTCTGGATGCCTTCGGCCAGATCTTCAATGCGGTTGCAGTCGATGGTCTGGGGATTGCCGAGAACCGGCACGTTCCAGACGCCCCGGTCAGTTTCCCAGTGCTGTGGTCGGCGCCCCATCTGGATCTGGTGCAGTGGAATGGTTCGGCGCCGAATGCCGGCCCCGGCCCGCTGCTGCAGAACGTCACCACTGCCATTGCGGTGTTCGGATCGGTGCATATCACCGACGCTTCCATCGGCGGCTACGGCTCCAGCGTCGATTTCGCCAAGCTGGGCCAAATCCAGGAGGCGTACTACCAGCTGCGCGCGCCGCGCTGGCCGGAAGCGCTGCTGGGCCCCATCGTCGCGGCGAAGCGGGATCGCGGGCGCGCGCTGTACGCCTCGCACTGCCAGAGTTGCCATCAGATTGCCGACGACGGCGACCGTAAGCGCAAGCTTACTGCTCAGCTGACCCGAGTCGACGAGGTCGGCACCGATCCAAAGATGGTGCAGAACTTCCTCCATGCCCGGGTTCGCACTGGAATACTCGAAGGCAAGAAACAGGCGGTGCTCGCCGGCGAGCCCTTCGGCGCCGAGGCGCGCGCGATCGATGTGGTGGTCCACGCCGCAATTGGGGTGACCTTGCGCCATCCGGTTGCCGCCATCCGCGACTCGCTGGTCAGCTACCACTCGGTGATCAAGGCCGCCATCGACAACAACCCCGACTACTACAAGGCGCGACCGCTGGATGGCATCTGGGCCTCGGCGCCCTACCTGCACAACGGTTCGGTGCCCAACCTGGCCGAACTACTCAGCCCACCGGATCAGCGCAGCGCCCGCTTCCACCTGGGCAGCCACGCCTTCGACCCGGTCCGGGTCGGCGTGCAAACCAACGCCCAGCCGGGCAGTACGCTGTTCGACACCAGTCTGCCGGGCAACAGCAACGCCGGTCACACGTATGGGACTGAGCTGGCGAATGCGGATAGGGCGGATTTGTTGGAGTTTTTGAAGGCGCTTTAGGCTGAGGGCCCAGAGTAGAGGGCCCAGGGCCCAGGAACTCTTAATAACCTACCGCCGCCGATTCTGCCTCGTGTAGCCCGTCAATCCACTTGCCGAATTCGATGCCATCGCGCTCACCCAGCAGGCGGTCAATGATGGCGTAGCCCAGGCGACGGTAGGCTTCGAACTGGGCTTCGTCGAAAAACTGGTTGGAGGTGGGCTCGTTGGGGAAGGCCGGATTGGCGCGAGCGTAGGCGTAGACGTCGGCGCCCAGTCCGGCGGTCAGCAGCGGTTTGATCACCAGTAATCGACCGCTGCTTCCATCCGCGTAGCGGATGCTTCCGGTCAGGTAGGGATGCCCGTGCAGCGGATGGCTGCCATCACTGGGGTCGCGCTGAATGCTGCTGATCGGGACGTCGATCTCGGCACCGAAGTCCACCCTGACCCGCTCGATCGCCCGACCCAGATCGGCCAGAGCCAGGGTCGGGTCATAGCCGGCATCGACGACCATGAGATAGCGCGTCTTGCGCCGAATCAGCTCGTAGAGGCCCAGATTCTCGAAGCCACCGCCATCGGACAGGTGAATTTCACGCTGGCTTGCGTCCAGTCCCAGCCCGGTCATTTCCCGGCCGATGCGCAACCACCAGTTGGGAATCGGCGGACTGCGCTTTGCGTTCGGGGAAGGGTTGCGCGCCCAGTAGCCCAGACGCACGTTGAGCAGGGCCATCAGCATTCCCAGCGCTCGGCCGCGGGTGTACACCGTGTCCGGATCGATGGCCGCTGCGGAAATGGTGCAGGCGTTGGCGAGCATTCCGTCAGCGGCGCCGGCGTCGTTCTGCCGTGCGTAACCCGTCGCAGTGGATCCACGACAAATGGGCGAAAAGAAGAAGGACTCGCCCTGACGCGCGCGCGCCAGTACCGATCGTGCGCTGCTGCTGTTCATGGTGGTATTGATCAGATGCAGCGGCTGTCCCGATTCCGGATTGATCTGCGCCATCGAAAAGGCGGCCGGCGCGACCTCGCGGCGCAGACGCGGCAGGAAGCTGTCGGTGAGCCGCGCCCGGTAATAGCCATGCATGGAGATCGAATTAAGGTCACAAACCAGCGCCATCACCGCTGAAACGCCGACGATGGCCCAAAACCAGGGTGCGTGAATCAGGTCGGTGACCCGAGTGATCGCGTAGGCAAAGATCACCAGTCCGTAGACCAGCAGACTCAGGCCAATCATCACCAGTGGCTGTAGCGCGGGTCGTTGCTTGGGGTCGCCACGACTGAGCGCGAGCAGCCCGCTGAGCAGCGAACCCAGCCAGGCCAGGTGGATGGCATGACCGGACAGCGCCGGCAGGAACTGCGCGAACAGCCGCTCCAGCGCGTTCACGATCAACGGCATGGCGCCAAAGGCGATCAACGCAATGCCC
>JAGRJL010000348.1 GCA_020442775.1 Lysobacterales bacterium
TCCGGAGTGGGAATCAGCTGCTGCGCGACGATGCCCTTGAGGTTCAGCGACATGTCCATCAGCAGCTGCGGCCGACGATCTTCCGGGAAGAAATGGAGGATGCGGTCGATCGCCTGGTTGGCGTTGTTCGCATGCAGGGTGCACAGGCACAAATGGCCGGTTTCGGCGAAGGTAATCGCGTGTTCCATGGTTTCCCGGGTGCGCACCTCGCCGATCAGAATCACGTCTGGCGCCTGGCGCAGGGTGTTCTTCAGGGCATCGCCGAAGGAGTCGGTATCGATGCCGACCTCACGCTGGGTAATGATGCAGCCTTCGTGCTTGTGCACGAATTCGATCGGATCCTCAATGCTGATGATGTGCCCGGTGGAGTTCTGGTTGCGATAGCCGACCATCGCCGCCAGCGAAGTGGACTTACCGGTACCGGTGGCGCCGACGAAGATAATCAGACCGCGCTTGGTCATCGCCAGCGATTTGACGATGGGCGGCAGACTCAGCTCTTCTACCGTCGGAATCTTGGTTTCAATGCGGCGCAGCACCATGCCGACTTGATTGCGCTGATAGAAGCAGCTGACGCGGAAGCGGCCGACGCCCTGCAGGCTGATCGCGAACTGGCATTCGTGGGTCTTTTCAAACTCCTCGCGCTGACCGGGGGTCATCACGCTGAGCACCATGTCGCGGCTTTGCTGCGGCGTCAGGACCGTCTGGGTCACCGGCTGGACCCGGCCATGGACCTTGATGGAAGGTGGCACACCGGCAGTCACAAAGAGGTCTGATGCCTTCTTGTGGACCATCAGCTTCAGGAATGAGTTGAAGTCGATGCTGCTCATGGCCTGCACTCCGGGATCCGCTTGCGATCAGCCCCGATTGTGCCCCTATTTGCCTCAGTGGCATAGGGTGTGGTTCTCAGCGCGATAACAATCCAGGCGCAGCAACGATCACGCGGCCGCCCGTTGGCCACGCGGGAACGTCGCAGAAGCGGTGAAAAGCGCGATTACTCGAACAGACGCTTGTCCTTGGCGTACTCCCACGACTGCTGGCGAGTGACCAGGCCACGCTTGACCAACTCCAGCAGGCACTGATCCAGCGTCTGCATGCCGTAGTTGGAACCTGTCTGGATCGCCGAATACATCTGCGCCACCTTGTCTTCGCGAATCAGGTTTCGGATCGCCGGGACTGCAACCATGATTTCGTGCGCGGCGATTCGGCCGCCGCCCACTTTCTTCAGCAGCGTTTGCGAAATGACCGCGCGCAGCGACTCCGACAGCATCGAGCGGACCATCGGCTTCTCGCCCGCCGGGAAAACGTCGATCACGCGGTCGATGGTCTTGGCCGCCGACGATGTATGCAGGGTCCCGAACACCAGATGGCCGGTTTCCGCGGCGGTCAGCGCCAGGCGGATGG
>JAGRJL010000349.1 GCA_020442775.1 Lysobacterales bacterium
GCAGATCGAACCAGTGCAGCGCCTGCGCCACCACTATCAGAGCGACGCCGTCGTCGGTCAGATGGCTGTGCTCGGCGGTTTCGCAGCGATAGCTGACGCCTTCCAGCGTCGGCGCATGCGCCAGCGCGGCGGCGGAAGCCTCAGTGGCGTGGACCCGGCCAAACCGCCGGGCCAGGTCTGCTGTCGCCTGACCACTGCCGCAGGCCACACTTCCCAGACGACGGCGTCGGCGCCGACCAGCCGCAGCAGATGGTCGTAAAGCGGCTGCGGGTAATGCGGACGTGATTCAGCGTAGGCGGTCGCCTGGGCAGAGAAATGATCAGAGAAAGTCACGCGGTACTCCTGCGCACGGGCAACGAGGGGATCGCCCACCTTGCGGCCATCGGCGAGCGCAAAATCTCCGCTCTGGCGACATCACAGTTTCCACATTGAGGACTATGCTGTGCGCCATTGGTCCCACTCCGGAAGCTCTCGATCATGGCACTTTCTATGCGCTTGGCGAAATCCCTCAGCGTCGGTCTTGCGCTGCTGCTGGCATCTGTTCCCGCGCTGTCACAGGTTCCGCTGGCCGCGCTCAATACGCCGGTGACCGAGAACTTCGACTCGCTGGCCAACAGCGGCACTTCTTCGGCTTTGCCCACTGGCTGGGCACTGTCTGAAAGCGGCACCAACGCCAACACCACCTACAGCGCCGGGACCGGATCGAGCAATTCGGGCGACACCTACAGCTTCGGCGAGGATCTCTCCAGCGAGCGCGCCCTGGGCACTCTGTTGAGCGGCAGCCTGACCAGCACCATCGGCGCCCAGTTCAGCAATAACACCGGTGCCGAAATCACCTCGCTGGAGATCAGCTACGTCGGTGAGATGTGGCGTCGCGGCACCGTTTCCCGCGACGACCGGCTGGACTTCCAGTACAGCCTGGACGCCACTTCGCTGACCAGCGGCAGCTGGGTCGACGTGGACGCGCTGGACTTCGTCGGCCCGGCGGGATGCCCGACACCCAGCGCCACTGGCCCGCAACCAGGCAACTCGGCCGGCTGTCAGGCGGCGCTCTCGGCCACCATCGACATGCTGAGCGTTGCCGCCGGCAACAGCTTCTGGATCCGCTGGAGCGAGATCAATGCCAGCGGCGCCGATGACGGTCTGGCGGTCGATGACTTCTCCATCACCGCCCAAGGTGGCCCGGTGCTGCCGGTGCTAAGCATCAATGATCTGAGCATCGCCGAAGGCAATGGCGGCGCCACCACCTTCAGCTTCACCGCCAGCCTGGACATTCCGGCACCGGCAGGCGGGGTCAGCTTCAACGCCGAGACCGCCGACGGCAGCGCCACTCTGGCCAACGCCGACTACGACCAGCTGGTCCCTACCCCGTTCACCATCCCCGCCACCGAGCAGCAGGTCAGCATCGACATCACCGTCAATGGCGATACCGACACCGAGCCCAACGAAAACTTTTTCGTCAATCTGTCGGCGCTCAGCGGCGCCAGCGCGGGCGACCTCAGCGGCGAGGGAATCATCCTCAACGACGACGGTATGACCCCGATCACCCTAAGTCTCAACGACCCGACGGTCGACGAAGGCGACAGCGGCACCAGCAATCTGGTCGTGACCGTGAGCCTGGACGGTCCGGCCGGCCCGGGCGGAGTCAATTTCGACATTCAGACCAACCCCGGAACCGCGCTGGCAGGCAGCGACTTCCTCAGCCAGAGCCTGACCTCACAGACCATTGCCGCGGGTCAAACCAGCTACGACTTCACCGTCGCCATCGTCGGCGACATTCTGGCCGAGACCCCCACCAGCGAGAGCTTCAGCGTGACGCTCAGCAATATCACCGGACTGGGCGGCGGCAGCGCAGACAGCGAGGCGCTGGCCACGATCACCGACAACGACCCAACACCGCGCACGATTGCCGAACTTCAGGGCACCGGAGTCGCCTCGCCATTCGCCGACACCGTGCAAGCAACCTTCGGCAATGTGGTGACCGCGGTTGGCAGCAACCTGTTTGCCATGCAAATGCCCGCCACCGGGGACAACAATGCCTTCACCTCGGACGGCGTGCTCGTGTTCACCGGCGGGGTGCCTGCAGTCATGGTCGGTGATCTGGTGGACGTCAAAGGCAACCTGGTGGAGTTCTTTGCGCAGACCGAATTCACCGCCACCGGCGGCGGTTTGACCGTCAATGTGGTCGGCAGCGCACCGCTCCCCGACCCGATCATCCTCGACCAGTTTGTCCCCTCGCCCGCGCCGGGCGCACTGGCCTGCCAGGGATCGGGCAGCACCATTCCGACCGGCGAAGCAGCCGAGATCCAAAACTTCGAGTGTCTGGAATCGATGCTGGTCACCACCACCAGCGGAATCATCAATTCGCCACACCAGAGCTTCACCGGCGACCCCAACGCCGAAAACTACTTCGCGACCGGCGGCGCTCGGGTCAAGCGCGAGGCCGGCGTGGATCCCTCGGTGGCCAGCGAGCCGGGGCTACCGCCCGGGGTCGCGTTGTGGGACGGCAATCCGGAGCTGTTCGAGCTCGATCTGGACAAGCTCGGCCTGCCCGCAGACATTCTGATTCCCGGCAACAGCATCAGCGCGACCGGGGTGATCGCCTACGAGTTCAACGACTATGAGCTGTGGCCAACCAGCTTCAG
>JAGRJL010000350.1 GCA_020442775.1 Lysobacterales bacterium
ACCTCGATCTCTTCCCAGCGCAGTCCGCCATCGCTGGAGCGAAAGACCCCGTTGTGATGCTGCACCCACAGATCATCGGGCGAGCCTGCGCACTGCACCATGCAGTGGGGATCCTGAATCGCGCCCTCCTCGCCCAGTTCCGGCGGCATGTAGGTGGCGCGCATCCCGGCGCAATGCAGGCTCCAGCTTTGCCCGTCGTCGGCGCCGATCCAGACCCCGCCGCAGGACACTGCAACCCGAATCACTGTCGAATCCCGCGGATCGACGCAGATCGAGTGGATCCCTGGCCAGTCATAGCCACCGCCGAACCAGCGCTCGCGTTCAGGCCGCTCCCACAGGCTGCGCACCAGATGCCAGCTTTGGCCGCGATCGTCGGAGCGAAACAGCCCACCGGGAATGGTGCCTGCCCAGAGTCGTCCCGGCTGATCCGCGCCACCGGCCGCCAGCGTCCACAGCAGCTTCAGACTGGCCGGCTCGGCCGGCTTGCCGTCGCCGCCGCCGACCCGGTCGTCAGCGCCATAGGCTGGCACCGCGATCTCCTCCCAGCTGCTTCCCTGATCAGTGGAGCGCTGCAGCTTGCAGCCGAAATGACCCAGGTTCAGCGCCGCATACCAGCAGCCGTCGCGCGGATCGACCAGGGTGTAGCTGACGTTGTCGCCCAGAAAGTGCAGCCCGCGCCGCCGCCAGACGCCGCCTTCGCGGACCCATTCGATCAGGCCCTTGCGGGTCGACAGCAGCAATCGATCGCTCATCACTAACCTCCCGACAATGCCTGCATGATGTAGACCTCGGCGTTCGCCGCCAGCGGTCGCGACAGCTGCTGCTTGTCGACCACCTCGCCGTCGACAAAGAGCGCGACATGATGGCGCGCCCGCCCATGCTCATCGAGCACGTAGCCGCGCAGTGATGGTGAATGCGCAAACAGCGCCTGCAGCAGCTGCTCCAGCGTTGTCGCGGGAAATTCCAGCCGCTCCAGATCGCTGCCGTCACTGATCCAGCGGCGCAGCGCCGACCCCAATGTCACTTTGGCCACGTCCGGTGCTCCTTCGGTCCTTCACGATAGTACGACGAATGTGCACAGCCAGCTGACGCCGGCTTGGCGATGGCTTCACTTGCGCCGCGGATACTGCGGCGCCTCTGCTGCGGAGTCCCAACCATGATCTCACTCGCCATCCTCCACGCGACCCTGCCGAGCTACATGGCCCAGGGCCAGCTCAGTGAAGCCAAGCACTTCGACGTGCAGCTTGCTTCCAGCAATCTCACCCAGTTTCGCCTGGATCTGAACGCCTGCCAGCCGCGGGTGCTGGTGCTCGATCTGGCCTTGCTTGGCGATGACCCGGTGGCGGCGGTGGAGGAGCTGGAGCGGCGCAGCAGCCCGGAGCTGGTGCTGATCGTCTACGCCTTCGCCCGCTGGGAGGTGGTCGAAGGTTTACGTGGACCCAAGCGCCAGGTGCTGCGCGCCCCGATCAGCGTGCGCATGCTGCACGCCAACCTGGTCGGGCTGATCGTCCGCGAGATGACCCAGCGCCGCGCCGAAGCCCCGCAGCCGGCGGAAACGCCGCTGCTCAGCCGCGAGCCGGCCAAGCGCCGCTACAGCGACCTGCAGCTGAGCGCCCTGCAGGAAATCAAGAGTGCGGTGGATTGCGAGTGCCCCAATCAGGTGGCGGATCTGGTACTCGCGCTGGTGGCTTTCGAGCAGTACTCGCACGCCTGCAAGAATCGCAATGCCGAGGACGCCAAGGTCCACGCGATGCTGGCACGGGTCACTGGCCACGCGCGCTCGATGATGGAGGCCGGGTTGGCTGAGCTGTGCCGCTTCGAACAGATCGACGTCGACCGGCTGACCCAGCGCCGCGCATCCTGATCGCGATCACTCTCCAGGATCGGAGCGCAGCTCCTTGAGCAGCCAGGCGCGGGCCTGCACCCAGCGCCTGGCGATGGTCCGCGGCGACTGATCCAGGGCCGCGGCGCAGTCCTCCACGCTCATTCCGGCGAACCAGCGCATCTCCACCACCTGCGCCATCAGCGCATCGCGCTCGGCCAGTCGGGTCAGCGCGGCATCCAGCTCCAGTAACTCGCCCGGATCGGCGTCCAGTTCGGCGCCGACTTCCGAGAGTGGTTCGCGCTGTAGCCCGCCGCCGCGCTTGTCGCGGTTCACGCTGCGGGCGTGATCAACCAGCACCCGGCGCATCGCGATCGCCGCTACCGCCATGAAGTGATGGCGGTCATTGAGCGGCGGCAGCTCGCTGCCAACCATGCGCAGATAGGCCTCATGCACCAGTGCGGTCGCGCTCAAGGTATGTCCGCCGCGCTCGGCGGCGATGCGCGACTGGGCCAGCGCCTTCAGCTCCTGATAGACCGCCGGGATCAGCGCCTGCATTGCCGCGCTGTCGCCGCCGCCCAGCTGTGCCAGTAGCTCGGTGATGGGGGTGGTGTTGCTCATGGTCGGTCAGTTTACTTAGCCGGGGCAGACTTGCGTTGCCCAACGGTACGAGCGAGGCTGTCCATCCGCTTGCAGGTCGAACCGGATCGGAACCTCATGAAAGCCCCCGCGCACCGCTTGATCACGGCATGCCTGCCCGCTGGCGTCGGCGACGGTGGGAGCGATCCGCTCTAGCCGCCGATGGACAGCGACCGCTGGCAGCTGCTGTGGCAACGCTTTGATCAAGCGCTGGAACTGCCGCCAGCGCAGCGACAGCGCTGGCTGGCGGATCAGTGCGGCGAGGATCAGCCGATGCTGGAGGAGCTGCAGGCGCTGATCGCGGCGCAGTCTCAGCGCGACGCGATTCTGGACCGGCCCGCTGCCGGCCATTTCGAGGCGCAGGCACTGGCCGCCGGCGACTGCGTTGATCGCTACCGGATCGTGCGCCCACTGGGCCAGGGCGGGATGGGCAGCGTCTATCTGGTCGAGCGAATTGACGGTGAGTTCAGCCAGCGCGCCGCGCTCAAGGTGATCGCGCCGGGTCATGCCCATCCGGTACTGGTCGAGCGCTTCCGGCGCGAGCGGCAAATCATGGCCAGCCTCGATCATCCCGGTATTGCTCGCCTGATCGACGGCGGACACACCGATCGGGGCTGGCCCTATCTGGTGATGGACTACGTGGAAGGCGAGCCCATCGATCGCTATTGCGAGCGCCAACGGCTGGGGATGGAGGCGCGCCTGCAGCTGGTGGCCCAGGTCTGCGATGCGGTCGACTACGCGCACCGTCGACTGGTGGTGCATCGCGACCTCAAGCCGGGAAACATTCTGGTCAATGCCCAGGGCCGGCCGGTCCTGCTGGATTTCGGGATTGCCAAGTTGATCGATCCTGAGGCCAGCGACGACGCTACTGCCCTCAGTGGCCTGCGTCCGTTCACCCCGGGCTACGCAGCCCCGGAACAGCTGGTCGGCGGGACCATCGGAGTCGGCGTCGATGTCTTCGCGCTGGGCGTGCTGATCTACGAGCTAATCGGTGGGCGGCGCCCGTTCGCCCCGGAGCCCAGTAACCCCCTGCAGCTATCCGAACGCATCGCCGAGCACAAGATCACCAGCCTGCGTGGGCACCTCGGCAGTGCATTGCGAACCGGGCGTGGCCGTGGTGCCGAGCTCGACTGGATTGTTCGCCGGGCCTTGCAGTCTGATCCCGAGAAGCGCTACCCGGGTGCTGCCGATCTGGGCGCCGATCTGCGCGCACTGCTGGCGCACCGGCCGGTCGCGGCGCGCCCCGACAGCCTGCTCTACCGCAGCGCAAAGTTCTGCCGGCGCCACTGGGTGGGGGTGTCGATCAGCATCGGCTTTGCCGCCACCGTGGTCGGCTTTGTGGTCCAGCTGCGCAATGAGGCAGCGCGCACCGCCCGCGCGCTGGCCGCGAGTCAGATCGAGCGGGATCGTCACCAGGCCGCGGCCGACTTTCTGCGCAGTCTGTTCGATGCGGCCGACTCCACCCAGAGTGGCGGGGCCCAGATCAGCGCAGTTGAGCTGCTCGACCGAGGCCGCCTGGGCCTGGAGAGCCGGGGAGACCTCAGTGACGCCACCCGGCGCTCGCTGCAGCAAACGCTTGCTGAGGTCTACCGCAATCTGGGCCGCTACCAGGAGGCGCGGGCACTGCTGGAGCGGGCGCAGGCCGAGATCGGTGACGAGCAGTCCGCGGACCGACTTCGGCTGCTCGCCGATCTCGGCACTGTGCTTCAGCTGGGCGGGGATCATGAGCAGGCTCAGGCGCTGTTGCAGCAGGCACTGGCGCTGGCCGATCAGCTTCCGGCGTCCGACGAGATACGTGCCGAGATCCAGCTGCGACTGGGGCAGGCACAGCAGTCGCTGGGCAATCATCAGGCCGCCGGGCGCGCCTTCAACGAGGCGCACGATTTATTGATCGGGCAGCAATCGCCCGACCGATCGCTGCTGGCCGACGCGGTCCTGCGGCTGGGCTCCTGGCACTGGATGGGCGGGCGTCTGGATCAGGCCGAGCAGTGGTATCGCCAGGCGCTGGAGATGCGCCGCGCCGGTGGTGACGCCAATCTGCCGGAACTGGCCCGGGCGCTGGACGCCTATGGCGCGGTGCGTCACGCCAGGGGGGATTTCGCCGAGGCGGTGGTTCACTACAGTGAGGCGGTAGCCCTGCGCCGCCGGGTTCTGGGCACTCATCACAGCCATACCGCCGACAGCCTCAGCAATCTGGGCGCGGCACTCTACGATCAGGGTGACGACGCTCAGGCCGAGCGGGTGCTGACCGAGGCGCTGGCGATCTACGAAAAGGTCACCGGTCCGGACAATCCGGCGGTGGCCAGGACTCTCAACAATCTGGCGTTGGTTCGTCAGCGCGGGGGCGATCGGACGCAGGCGCTGGCGCTGTATCAGCGCGCGCTCAGCATCAACCGTCAGGCCTTCGGCGAGCAGCACCGCACGGTCGCCTCCAATCTCAACAATCTGGGGCTGCTGTCGGAGCAACTGGGGGATCTGGACGCCGCGCAGCGTTACCTGACCCAGGCGATCTCGGTGCAGGAAGCCACTTTGGGCGCCGATCACGTCAATCTGGCCTTCGCGCTGGGCAATCTGGGGCGGGTCAAGCTGTGGCAACGGCAGCCGCAGGCAGCCGTCGAACTGCTGCAGCGCGCCAGCGAGCTGCGCCAACGCGGATTGCCCGCCGAGCATCCGGTTCAGGCCGAAACCATGAGCTGGCTGGGCTACGCCGTGTGCGTGGAGCAGGGTGAGCAGGCGCGGGGTGCGGCGATGCTGGAGCAGGCGCTGGCGCTGCGCGAAGCCGGGCTGGAAGCCGATGCGGTGGCGACCGAGGAAAGCCGCGCCCTGCTCGGCTGCTGCCGGCTGGCGGCGGGAGACCGGGAGGGTGCGCTGGCCGCGCTGCAAATCGCCGTTCCCAGGCTCGCAAGGCACTGGCCGCAGTCCAGCCCCGGCTGGCAGATGGTCAACGCTGCGCTGGAACAATCAATAGCGCCCTGAGCGTCGATCCGCACGCTTGATCAATAATGCGAGCTGGTTTGCATGAAAAGGACTGCCGGTGGACCCTGAGACCTCCCCTTACCAGGCCCCGGCCAGCGAACTGGCGGACCCTGAACCGAACCCTGCGCGACCGCTGCTCGGAATTCTGGCCGGGGTCGCGACTGATCTGATCGGGACCACCGTCGTGGCGGTGATCCTAGGGATGCTTTACGGCATGGCCTTCGCGCTGGGCTGGTTCGAACCGGGTCCGCAACAAGGTGATGTACTCACCATTCTCATGCAAATACAGGGTTCGATCTGGACCGTGCTTGGCGGCTACTGGTGCGCCCGGGTCGGCCGCCAGCGGGTCTATCTGCTGGTTGCGATCGAGGCGGCGCTGGTGATTGCCTTCTCGCTTTGGCTGGCGCCGCCTGCGTCACTGGAGGACCTGCCCTCCCACCTGATCACCCTGCCGCTCGCGCTCGGCGGCGGCTACTGGTGGCAGCGCGGAAACCGCAGTAGTGCATGAGTCGAAAATAGCGCTGCGCACTCTTGCGACACCAGGTTAGCTCTTCGCGATCATCCCGGCTGTGATCAGTGCATCCGCCAGTTGCGTCGCCCAGCGCTGCTGTCTCCCGGGGTCAGCGATCTCGTTGTTGCGCAGCTCGATCATCGCGTGCGGCAGCCCGCGGCCGATGGCGTGGTGCTCCAGGGTGTAGCCCATCGCGAAGCGGCCATCGTAGGGCTGGTTGTCACCAACCTCGATATTCATCGCCTGCAGCGCCGCGAACAGCGGCTCGAAGGGCTCGCGCGCCAGCTTCCACAGCACGCCGATCGGCCACGGTCGGGCGATCCCGGCCATCACCGGCTCGAAGGAGTGGATTGCCAGCACCAGCGGGCGCTCGCCGCGGGCGATGCGCTGGTCCAGCGACTGGCGGATCTGGTCGT
>JAGRJL010000351.1 GCA_020442775.1 Lysobacterales bacterium
GGCGGCTATCTGGATTTTCTGGTCCAGCGCGGAGTGACTCCCAACGTTGCCTCGCTGGTTGGCGCGACGACCGTGCGGATCCACGTACTCGGCGAGGATGACGTCGATCCCAGCCCCGAGCAGCTGATCCAGATGCAGGATCTGGTGCGCGAGGCGATGGCCGAGGGCGCGCTGGGCGTCGGCGCCTCGCTGATCTACCCGCCCGCCTATTTCGCTGAAACCCCGGAGCTGATTGCGCTGGCTCAGGCCGCTGCGGAGAGCGGCGGCGGCTACATGGCCCACATTCGCAGCGAATCGGCGCGAATTCTGCCGGCGCTGGAAGAAACCATCGAGATCGGCCGCGCCAGCGGTCAGCATGTGGAGGTCTACCACCTCAAGGTTGCCGGTCAGCCGCACTGGCCGAAGATGGCCGAAGCGATTGCGCGGATCGAGCAGGCGCGCGCCGACGGCGTGGATATCTCCGCCAACATGTACGCCTACACCGCCGGCGCCACTGGGCTGACCTCCACCCTACCGCCCTGGGTCCAAGCTGGTGGTCATCGAGCAATGATCGAGCGACTGCATGACCCGGCGATTCGCGAGCGGCTCAAGGTCGAGATGAATCAGCCTGACGAGTCCTGGGAGAACAAGCGACTACTGGCCGGCGATGATTCGGCGATTCTGTTCATCGGCTTTCGCAGCGAGGCGCTCAAGCCGCTGACCGGCAAGACCCTGGCCCAGGTCGCCGCGCTGCGCGGTACCTCGCCGGAAGACACCATCATCGATCTGATCATCGAGGACGATTCGCGGGTCACCACCGCCTACTTCCAGATGAGCGAGGAGAACGTCGAGCTGGGCCTGCGTCAGCCCTGGGTGACCCTGGGCTCAGACGCCGGTGCCACCGCGCCGGAAGGCGCCTTCCTCAAGACCAGCACCCATCCGCGCGCCTACGGCAACGTCGCGCGCTTTCTCGGCGAATACGTGCGCGAGCGCCAGCTGATGCCGCTGGAGCAGGCGATCCACCGGCTGACCGGATTGCCCGCCAGGCAGTGGAAACTCAGCGGCCGGGGATGTCTGGCGGTCGGCTGCCATGCCGATGTGGTGATCTTTGATCCGGCCACCATCAGCGACCACGCCACCTACGCCGAACCGATGCAGTACGCCAGCGGGGTGCGCGACGTATACGTCAACGGGGTCCAGGTGCTGCGCGACGGTGAGCACACCGGAGCAATGCCCGGGCAGGTAGTGCGTGGACCCGGCTGGCTGCCGCCAGCGAAGCCGGATAGCGCGGACTGACCGCGGCAGCAGATTCGTCGTTTCCATCAACCAAACACAAGGAATAGCCATGCGCAGCCATTCACTGATCGCCCTGACCGCGCTGCTGGTCGGCTGCGGCAGCGAAACGCCGCCGGATCCACCGGAGATGTTGGCGCGCTTCGATCTGGTGATCCGCAACGGCACCGTCTTCGACGGCAGCGGTGCGCCGGGGCAGGCGCTGGATCTGGCGATCAGCGAGGGCGTGGTCGCCGCCCTGCTGCCTGCCGGCACCCGGGTCGACGCCGACCAGGCGATCGACGCACGCGGAATGGCGGTCGCGCCCGGCTTTATCAACGTCCTCAGCTGGGCCCCGGAATCGCTGATCGCAGACGGCCGCTCGATGAGCGACACCAAGCAGGGGGTCACCCTGGAAATCTTCGGCGAAGGTTGGTCGATGGGTCCGCTGACCGAGGCGATGAAGGCCGAGGCGATGCGCCGCCAGAGCGATTTCCACTACGAGATCGAGTGGACCACCCTGGGCGAATACCTGGACTGGCTGGTGACCCGTGGGATCACCCCCAACGTGGCTTCTTTCGTCGGCGCCACCACGGTGCGCATTCACGTCCTTGGTGAGGACGATGTCGACGCCAGTGCGGAGCAGTTGGCGCAGATGCAGGCGCTGGTGCGCGCGGCCATGGCCGAGGGCGCGCTGGGCGTCGGCGCCTCGCTGATCTATCCGCCGGCCTTCTTTGCCGAAACCCCGGAGCTGATCGCGCTCGCCGAGGCCGCCGCGGAATCGGGCGGCGGCTATGTGGCGCACATGCGCAGCGAGGCCGACCGGATGCCCGAAGCGCTGGAAGAAACCATTGCCATCGGTAGAGCCAGCGGTCAGCACGTGGAGGCCTATCACCTCAAGGCCGGCGGCGAGCGCAACTGGCCGAAGATGGCCCAGGCGATTGCCCAGATCGAGGCCGCGCGCGCGGACGGCGTGGATCTGGCCGCCAACATGTATGCCTACACCGCCGGCGCCACCGGTTTGACCGCGGCGCTGCCCCCCTGGGTGCAGGCCGGCGGCCACGCGGCGATGATCGAAAGGCTGAAGGATCCAGCCACCCGCGAACGGCTCAAGGCCGAGATGAACTCAGCCGACGGCAGCTGGGAAAACCTGCGCGCGCTGGCTGGCGATGACGCCCGGGTGCAGTTCATCGGCTTCAAGAGCGAGGCGCTCAAGCCGCTCACCGGCAAGACCCTGGCCGAAGTCACCGCAATGCGTGGCACCAGCGCAGACGACACCGTGCTCGATCTGATCATCGAAGACGATTCGCGGATCGACACCGCCTACTTCCTGATGAGCGAGGAGAACGTGGAGCTGGGCCTGTCACAGCCCTGGGTCAGCCTCGGCTCCGACGCGGAATCCTCGGCGCCCGAAGGGGTGTTCCTGAAGTCCAGCACCCATCCGCGCGCCTACGGCAACTTCGCCCGCTTCCTCGGCCACTACGTGCGCGACCGCCAGCTGATGCCGCTGGCTGAAGCCATCCACCGGCTCACCGGGCTACCAGCCAGGCACTGGAAGCTCACCAATCGCGGCTGCCTCAGCTTGGGCTGCCACGCCGACGTGGTGATCTTCGACCCCGCCACCATCGCCGATCACGCCACCTACGCCGAACCGATGCAATACGCCAGCGGGGTGCGCGACGTCTTCGTCAACGGCGTCCAGGTGCTGCGCGACAGCGAGCACACCGGCGAGATGCCCGGGGAGGTGGTGCGCGGGCCGGGGTGGAAAGGCAAGGGATGAGGGC
>JAGRJL010000352.1:0-1309 GCA_020442775.1 Lysobacterales bacterium
TGGGTCGGCGCCTGGCCTGGTTCAATGGCTATCGTCCGCAGCAGGGTAACGCGCTCTACACCACCGACGGCGACACCAAGGATTTCGCCTATGGCGAGCTGGGGATCCCCGGCATGGGCTACGAGCTGGGAACCGCTTTCTTCCAGAGCTGCGCCAACTTCGAAACCGAGGAGCTGAGCAACAATCTGCGCTCGCTGGAGTACCTGCTGCGCACCGTGCGCCGTCCCTATCTGGAACCCGACGGGCCCTCGATTGAGCAGATCACGGCTGCAACTCTGATCGAGGCCGGCGAGCCGCTGCAACTGGTCGCCTGGGCCAATGATGAAGCTTTCAATCAGGGCAACGGGACACAGGCGACGCAGCCGATTAGCGCTGTCGAACTTTACCTCGATCAGCTGCCGTGGCTGCCGGGCAGTACGCCGGATGCGCTGGCGAGCGCGCTCGACGGCAGTTTCGACAGCCCGGTTGAGCTATGGCGAGTGGAAATGGGCACCGATGGGCTCGCGCCTGGCCTGCACACCGCCTACCTGAAATCCGCAGATAGCGGCGGTCAGGGCCCCACCTACGCCAGCCACGTGGAGATCGCGGCGGTCGGCAGCACGGCTCGGGTCACCGGGGTGGTTCGCGATGCGCGAAGCGGCCGGCCGCTGGACGTCATTGCCCGGGTTAGACTGGATGAGTACGGCAGCTTCAGCAATCCCGCAGACGGCAGCGCCTTCGCGCTGAGAGCTGATGGCGGCAGCCACGAGCTGCGGGCAACCGCGGCTGGCTATGCCGCGGCCAACATGATGGTCAACCTGTCAGTACCAGCCACGTTGACCCAGGATCTCAGCCTGGAACCACTATGTACGCTGTTCAGCGACGACGCCGACAGCCTCGACAATTTCAGCGCAGAAGCGCCCTGGGGTCTGGACAGCAATCGCTTCATCAGCGCGCCTTCGGCCTTTGCGGACTCGCCCGGCGGCGACTACGCGAGCAATGTCAACGCATCGCTGACCATGGCGCCCCTCGACTTCAGCGCTAACCGCAGCCTGAAGCTGAGTTTCCAGTCTTTTTGCGATACCGAACCCGGCTTTGATCGCGGTCGGGTGGAGATCTCTACCAACGGCAGCGACTGGACCGGGATCTGGTACTGCGAAGCGCAGCCCCTTTGGCAGGCGGTCGAGATTGATCTGAGTGCGCTTGATCAACAGCCCAACGCCCAGATCCGCTTCCGCTTCACCTCCGACACCGTGATTGAGGCCAGCGGCTGGAATATCGACGATATTCGCATCGAAGGTATAGGCGACACTTGCGATGCCCAGTTCGA
>JAGRJL010000352.1:1425-2603 GCA_020442775.1 Lysobacterales bacterium
TGACCGAACTGAGCGCGCAACTACGAGTAGCATTAGTATCCGCCTCGCCAGAACGGGGCCTCACCTTTCCCGAATCGTTTTCGAGAACATGAGAATGCGCCTGAAGTTGCTCGTAGCTGGATTGATGATGGTTGCCCAGGTCCACGCCGGACCGCTGCCCAGCGCGGAAGCACCCGCCGATGACGGCCCCTGGGTGGTGCGTGCCTACTTCGACTCGCGCAGCCAGTTCGACCTGGCAGCCAGTCAGAGTGAGCCGTGGCAGGTCGATCACCGACTCGGCTACGCCGTCTTCGAAGTGGCCGATCGTGCCGACTATGACCGGCTCAGCGCGCTGGGGCTGCGACTGGCAGTCGATCCTGAGCAGACTGAAGTGCTGCGTCATCCGCTCGGCGATCTGCGCAGCATTCCGGGCTTCGGCTGCTATCGCACGGTGGAAGAGAGCTTCGCCAGCATGGATCAGCTGACCGTCGACCATCCGACGTTGGCCTCGGTGATCGACATCGGCGATTCCTGGAACAAGATCAACCACCCGGGAACCGGCTATGACCTGCGCGTGCTCAAGCTGAGTAATTCGGCGATTGCCGGACCCAAGCCGGCCCTGTTCATCATGGGCGCGGTGCACGCCAGGGAATACACCACCGCCGAAACCGTGCTGCGATTTGCCGAGGGGCTGCTCGCCCGCTATGCCGATGACGCCGACGCCCGCTGGATGCTTGATCACCATGAACTCTACATTCTGGTTCATTCCAATCCGGATGGGCGCAAGATGGCCGAGGCTGGCGATCTGTGGCGCAAGAATCTGAACGAAAACTACTGCGGAGCCACCAGCAGCAGTCGCGGCGCCGATCTGAACCGCAACTTTCCCTTCGAGTGGGGTGCCCACGGCGGCTCCAGCGGCGACCCCTGCTCGGGCACTTTCCGCGGCGCCAATCCGGGCGCCGAACCTGAGTCAGCCGCGATCATCACCTTCCTGCGCAACCTGTTTCCGGCCGCGAGACCACCGGATCTGGTTACTCCGGCGCCCAGCGACACTAGCGGGGCCTTCGTCGATGTGCATTCCTACGGTCGGCTGGTGATGTGGGCCTGGGGCTTTACTCCCAGCGGCGCGCCCAACGGCGAGGCGATGACCGCGCTGGGTCGGCGTATGGCCTGGTTCAATGGCTATCGTCCGCAGCAGG
>JAGRJL010000353.1 GCA_020442775.1 Lysobacterales bacterium
GGGCGCTGATCCCGAACCCAAGGCGTGACGGAGGGAAACACCGCCGATGGAGAATCTGTATCAGGCACCGCAGGCGGCGCTGGCTGACGAAGTCGTCGCAAAGTCCCGCTTCTATGTGGTCGGCCAGGCCAAATTCCTGATGCTCTACGTCGCCACTTTCGGACTGTACGGCATCTACTGGTTCTATCGTCATTGGGCCGAATACCGTCAACACAGCGGAGAAAAGCTGTGGCCGGTGCCGCGCTCGATCTTTGCGATCTTCTTTGCCCATTCGCTGTTCAGCAAGTTCGATGAGGCGGTCGACCAGGGGAACTGGGCCGAGCGCTATCAGGCGACCCCCATGGCCACGGTTTTCGTGCTTTCGCAGATTCTCCAGACCGTTTGTGACCGGCTCTCGGCCAATGAAATCGGGATGCCCTTCACCTTGCTGGCGAGCCTGGCTTTTCTGGGCTTGATCTGCTGGTCACTTTATCGTGCCCAGCGCGTGGCCAATCATGCCTGCGGCGATCCCCTGGGCGAGGGCAACGCCAGCCTGGGCGTCGCCAACGTGATCTGGATGATTCTCGGTGGGCTGGCCTGGCTGATGTTCGCCTTTGGGCTGTGGGTGATCCTGAGCGGGGCGCCGATCGAGTAGCCCGCGCCGGATCTTCTCGATCCGGCGCCAGACCGTTACTAGCCCTTCTTCCCGGCGACCGCGTGGTAGCCCAGCAAGCCCGCGCCGGCGGCCACAAACAGCAGGCCGTAGGTCGCCGGGTCATCTTCTGTCAGCTTGGCGACCTGCTGGATGAAGAAGGCAATGCCGATCGAGGTCAGCACCATGCCCCACTTCAGCGCGCTGACCCGTCGGGTCTGCTCGTCAGACTCCATCAGGGTCTTGACCAACTCCTCCGAACCATTGGTTTCCACCATCCGCCGGCGCACCCGGGAGTCAACGATGATCTTCACCGCGTAGGTAATACAGACAAACAACACCATCGGGATAAACAATGCCAAATCCATGATCTACTCCTTGCCGAATCGAGAGCGACGTGCTCGTTCGGTGGGATAGATACGTTGCTCGCCCCCTCGGTTGCACCTGCGCTGAAAATAATCGGATCGACCGAGCCGCAGAGGCGATGAGCGCAGTAGGAAACAGGCTGCGACAGGTGCAACCGTTCGCCATCCGCATGTATCTAATGGCGCATGAATGACGACCAGACATTGGTAAGAGCCGTTCTGGCTGGCCAAAGCGGGGCCTTCGAACGCATGGTGGCACGCCACCAGCGGCTGGTCTGGCATCTGGTTTACCGAATCGTGCAGCACCCGGAAGATGCTCGCGAGATTTGTCAGGACGTGTTCCTGCGGGTACACCGCTGCCTGCATCAATATCGCTTCGAGAGTGCCTTTTCCACCTGGATCGGGCGGATCGCCTACACCGTGGCGATGCGCTTCATGCAAAAGAAGCGCTTGCCGATGGCCGAAGCGAGCGAGGACGACGGCGATGAGCAGCCGCTGGACCGGGTTGAGGACGGTTTCGATCTGGAGGCCAGCTGCGCCGACGCCGAGGTGATGGTGCACATGAGCGCGGCGATCGAGTGTCTGCCGCAGATCCAGCGCACCTTGGTGACCCTGTACCATCTGGAGGAGATGGGCATCGCCGAGATCGCCGAGATCACCCAGTTGCCGGCAGGCACGGTCAAGAACTACCTGTTCCGCGCGCGTCAGCGTCTGAAGCAGCAGTTGGAACAGCGTTTGGGAGAATTGGCATGAACAACATCGACAAGGAAGCCCGCTGGCAGGCGCTCGCCGAACAGGCAGAGCGCGATCACACGGCACCCGGCAACGATTCCCAGGTGGACCGCTATCGGCTGATTCTGCGCGCCCTGCGCCAGCCGGTCGGCCCCCAGCTGGCGCCCGACTTTGCCCAGGCGATGCAAGCGGAGGTGCTGCGCCAGGAGCACCGCTCGGTGGTTGAAGATGCGCTGGTCACCGTGCTGATGACGGTGATGGTGCTGATCGGCCTCTACGTCGCCTACCCTTATGTGGCGCCGCTGCTGGGGCAGATGCGCGGGAGCCTGCCGCTGGCCGACTCATTGTTCGGCATCGCCGACGGTGCGCTGGCCAACGTGCCCTGGCGGGCAATCATCGGATCGGCTGCCGCGATTGGCGGGGTGATGTTGATCGACCGCTACGCTGATAGCAGCCCGCGTCTTCAGGCCTGATCACGCTCGTTTGCACCGCGGCCCGTCGGGCCGCGAATGTTCGTTCGCCACGCGGCACGAAAACGATTGCCCGCCTCCTGGGCCGACCGGCAGGGTGCAAGCCGCGCGTTAGCGCTTATCATCGGCGGCTCGCTGGAGGAGGAGCCCCAGATGCGCTCGCTGTATGCCCTGTTGTGCCTGTGTCTATTCAGTCCTGTGCTGTTCGCACAGGCATCCGCGCCCACCCTGACCCTGGAACAGGCGATGGCCGATCCCGACTGGATCGGGAACGCGCCTGAAGAGCCCTATCTGGATCTGGACGGACGCTATGCCTACTACCTGATCAAGCGCGATGGCTCGACCCTGCGCGATCTGTGGCGGGCCGATCTGCGTAACGGTGCCGCCCGAATCATTGAGGATGGCGAGCGCAACCAGATCGACGGTGCCGACTGGGTGCTGGACCGCAGCGGCAAGCGCGCGCTGTATACCGTGGACGGCGACCTCTGGATACGCAGCATGGGCAAGGCGGGACGCCAGCTCACCCGCACCGCGGAAGCCGAACGCAATCCGCAATGGATGGCCGATGGTCGCGCCATGGTGCTGTCCGGGCAGAACTGGCTGATCGTCGATCCCCAGTCCGGCCTCAGCTATCCAGCCGCCGAGCTGGCATTCGAGAAGGCGCCCGATGCCAGCCAGCCGGAGGGCCTGTCGGCCGAAGAGCTGCGTTTGATCGAAACCTTGAAGTTTGAATATGAGCAGGAACAGGCCCAGCGCGAGCAGAATCAGGCCCGCGCCAGGGCCAATCCGGCGGCGCTGGCGCCGAAGGTCTACCTCGGTGATGAGCATGAGGCAGTCGCCTCGGTGCTCTCCCCCAACGGCCGCTGGCTGGCATTGCTGGTGCAGCCCAAGGGCCGCAAGCCCGGACAGCGCGACAAGATGCCCAAATATGTCGCGCGCTCGGGCTACGTCGAAATCGAGGATGTGCGCACCCTGGTCGGCCGCGACGAACAGGCCGCCCACAGCCTGATTCTGGTCGACCTGCACGACGGCAGCCATCGCCCCGTGACGGTGGACGCGCTGCCGCAGATCAAGCGCGATCCGCTCGCCGAGCTTCGCGCCGCTGCCCGGGTACGCGAGGCACAGGCCAAGGGCGAAACCCTGGATGCCGAGAAGGCCCAGCCCAAAGTGGAGCTGGATCAGGCGCGACCGCTGCAATTTCAGCTGCTCGCCTGGAATCACCGCGGCGACCGGCTGGTGGTGCGCGCGCACAGCAATGACTTCAAGGATCGCTGGATTGCGAGCGTGGACCTCGATCAGGCAACGCTTGCGCCGATCCATCATCTGCATGATCCGGCCTGGATCAACTGGGCTTTCAATGACGCGGGCTGGATGCCCGATGGCGAGGCCATCTGGTTCCTCTCCGAGCACAGCGGCTATTCACATCTGTACCTGCAGCGGCCGGGTGAAAGCAGCGCGAGAGCGCTGACTGAGGGTCAGTGGGAAGTGCAGAGCGATTCGGTCACCCCCACCCACGACGGGCGCTGGATCTACTTCGCGGCCAACCGGGAAAGTCCGTTCAGCACTGAGGTCTATCGGGTCGCCGCCAGCGGCGGGCCGGTGCAGCGGGTCACCGAACTGGGCGGTCAGAACACCTTCCAGCTGTCCGCCGACGGTCGCCGGCTGCTGATCAGCCATGCGGAAAGTTATCTTCCGGCGCAGCTCTATGTGCAGTCAGCCAATCCGGGCACCCCGGCCAAGGCGCTGACCGACACCCGTACCGATGCCTATCGCCAGTTCCAGTTCCAGCAGCCAGAGTTCATCTGGTTCCCCTCCAGCCACGGCGATTTCCAGATCCCGGCCAAGTTCTATCCCGCCCGCGGCGAGGGCAAGGGGCGCGGCGCCGCGGTAATCTTCGTCCACGGTGCCGGCTACACCCAGGACGTCCATCAGGGCTATCCCTACTACTTCCGCGAGCAGATGTTCCACAACCTGCTCACTGAACAGGGGGTCAGCGTGATCGTGCCCGACTACCGCGCCAGCGAAGGTTACGGGCGCGATTGGCGCACCGCGATCTATCGCAACATGGGCCATCCGGAACTGGAGGACCTGCTCGACGCCAAGGCCTGGCTGGTCGCCAACCACGGGGTCGACCCCGGACGTGTTGGTGTCTACGGCGGCAGCTACGGTGGCTTCATGACCATGATGGCGCTGTTCCGCGCGCCCACCGACTTTGCCGCCGGCGCAGCGCTGCGGCCGGTCACCGACTGGGCCCACTACAACCATTTCTACACCGGCAACATCCTCAACACCCCGCAGATCGACCCCGAGGCCTATCGCGTGTCCAGCCCGATTGAGCACGCCGCCGGACTGCAGCGGCCGCTGCTGATCGCGCACGGGATGCTCGACGACAACGTATTCTTCAAGGATTCGGTGCGGCTGGTGCAGCGGCTGATCGAGCTGCGCAAGGGTGAGTACTTCGAACTCGCTGCCTACCCGCTGGAGCGCCACGGCTTCGTCTACAGCGACAGCTGGTACGACGAGTACGGGCGGATCTGGCGCCTGTTTGGGCGCGAACTGGGCTTCTGATTTCTGCCTTCGGCACTACCGGCGGCGCCCTGCGATCCGCAGAGCGCCGTCCGCGCCCGCAACCGCGACCGAATATCCCGGCCGTCGGCTGGGGGCGCGGCCGTTCTCGCGCCTCGTGTGGCGGATATCAACCCTTTATGGCTTAATCAGACGTTGATTTCGGAGCATTTTGTCTGAAATAGCCACTACAATGGCGTATCCGCCGCTCCCTGGACGCAGTGTCAATGACCATACTGTCGTCCAACGGGAATCCTCCCGGGAGCATCAGGAGATGCAAGATGTCCGCTCAAGGTTTCAAACTTGTGTCCGCGATCGCCCTTTTGGCCAGCAGCAGCCTGTACGCCGGTGAGCAGATCAATACCGACTACGTGGCCGGCAGCCACTACACCGCCACCTTCCATCAGCATGCCGGCGACTGGCAATACACCCCGGCTGACGGTCAGGACCTGACCCTGAGCGGCGGCGAGAGCTGCGCACGGCCGACCGATCTGCCCAAGGGCGTGTGGCTGCTGACCAGCGACGTCAACGGCGCCCCGCAGCTGCAGGCCCCCTCCGCGCTGGCGCTGCCCCAGGGTCACAGCGGCGCGGTCAGTCTGGTGAACTGCGATCAGCCTGCCGACGGGGTCACCACGGTAGCCGCGCCGCAGATCCTGCTCGACCTGCTGTCGGCGACGGCGAGCGCGGTGCGCATCGATGACTGAGCGCAGCCCCGCCCCGCTGCGAGTCGGCATTCTGGCGCTGGACGGCGTGATGCTGTCCAGCGTCGCTGGCCCCAGCGACGCACTGCGAGTGGCGGGCAAGCTGGCCTCGATCCGCGATCCGATCAATCCGGTGCAGTTTGAAAGCGCGGTGGTCAGCGCGCGCGGCCAAAGCGAGGTGCAGACCTCGGCCGGGATCAGCATTGGCGGCCTGCAGGGTCCGCGTGAAGATCTGGACGTGCTGATTGTGCCGGGGCTGATGCACGAATGCCCCTCCGGGCTGACCCAGCAGCTGGCCGCCTACACCCCCGAATACGAGTATCTGCACAATCTGCACCGGCGCGGCACCATCATCGCCGCTACCTGCAGCGGCACCTTCATGTTCGCCGCCAGCGGTTTGCTTGATGGTCACCGCGCCACCACCAGCTGGTGGCTGGCCAGCAGCTTCCGCTCACGCTTTCCGAGGGTCACCCTGGAAGCCGACCAGATGATGGTCAAGGACGGGCCGCTGGTGACCACCGGCGCCGCCACCTCGATCTACAACTACATACTGGAACTGGTTGCCGAACACGGCGGCGAGGACCTGGCGCAGCAAACCGGGCGGATGCTGGTGATTGACCGCGAGCGCCAGAGTCAGGCTCCCTATGTGTCACTGGCGATGATGGAGCGTCCTCGGCATTCGCTGAGCGAACGTGCCGAGCGCTACCTGCAGCGCGAGCTGCACCAGGAAATGACCGTCGCCAAGCTGGCCGAACATTGTGGAATCAGCGAACGCAGCCTGCTGCGCCACTATCGCAGTCATCATGGCATGACTCCGCTGGAACATATCCAGCATCTGCGGGTGGAGCGGGCCAAGGCGCTGCTGGAAACGACTCATCTGAGCTTTGAGGAGATCGTCGAGCGCTGCGGCTACAGCGATGTGTCGTCCTTCCGCAAGCTGTTCAAGCGGGCCAGCGCAACCACCCCCAGCGACTACCGCGAACGCTTCCGGCTGCGCGCGCACTGAGTCAGGACCGGGTATTCCTGACCCGGCGACACCGTTATTCCTCGGCCGCCTCCACATCCACCTCAGCGGCCAGCTGGGCGGCGCGGGTGTAGAAGTGGTCGGCGCTGAGACCGTCGGTCAGCTGGAAGGCGGGTGGCTTGAGAATCGCGCTGAACTGCGGATCATTGCTGTAGTCATCGCCCACCTGATCGGGCAGATAGGTCACCAGATAGAGCAGCAGGCTGACGCTGACCGCGACCAGCGCCTGGCGTGAGCGCGAAGTCGGCGAGATCACCCGCAGGTGGCCCCACAAGGCCACCGCCAGGAAGCCGAACAGGCTGAGCAATCCCAGCACCTTCTCCAGACCGTCACCGCTGAAGGCGAACAGCACATATTCGATCAGGGTGCTGGCGACCAGTGCGCCGATCATGCTCAGCGCGCCAATGCTCAGGTGCGAGGGATAGTTCAGCCGGTGAGCGAAGACCCGGTTGACTAGCGCCCAGGCCAGCGCCCAGATCACCAGGGTGGAGACGCTGCCCACCGAGCCGGCAACCGCCGGCAACCACTCGCGATGCTGCACCTGGTTGAGGTGCTGCTGAAAGGCAATCAGCAGGCCAGCCAGCACCACCGCACCCAGTGCCACCGGGACCCTGGCCAGCAGGGTAGACCAGCGCCCGCCGGTGGGATCCTTGCGCGCCGCGGCAATCTGCTCGTCGCAGCTGCGAAAACGCAGCGCGGTGTGGCCGATCCGCAGATCCATCGGACCGGCCAGCGCAATCTTGTCCAGGCGCTGATGGCTGTCGGCCAGGCGCAGTCCGTTGACGCTGTTGAGATCGACCAGGGTCCAGCCTTCATCGCCCCAGTGCAACTCGGCGTGATGGGCGCAGACATAGGGGTCTTCCAGCACCAGATCATTGTCCAGCGCGCGGCCGATGCGCAGCCGGTCGGCGTCCAGCCGAACCCGCTCGCGCAGCGCGCCGCTGCGCTCGTGAACTTCCAGCACCGCGTCTACCCGCGGCACCTGGGCCGCAGCCTCCGCTAACGGCTCGGACTTCACGGGCTCCATTTGACGCTCTCCAGTACGGCCTCGGCAAAGCGCAGGCCGTGGTCGATGCTGACCCCGGTCAGCATCAGCGTGGTGGTCAGCGCCTCGCGCGGACGATTCAGGGTGATCTGGCGCTGGATCAGGTCGTACAGACCCGGATATTCCTTGTATCCGCGCAGGCACAGTACGACTTTCAAGCGCAGGTCACCGCGGTCGACCGCCTCGGTCTGACAGCGGAAGCTGGTCATGTTGTCCTCGCTACCGCCGAAGCCGGCGTAGAAGCGGGAGAAACTGTTCTCCATTAGCGCCCAGAAGCGCAGCTGGCTCAAATCATCCGTGGAAACCAGCGCGTGCTCGATGCGAATCGCGCCAGTGGACAGCTGGTCGCTCAAGTAGACGTTTTCATCGGTGTAGCAGCTGTAGGAAACGCTTTCCACCAGCCGGTCCGAGCTCTGGTCGCTGCGCGAGGAGCAGTTGATGTATTTGCCCAGCTTGCCCGGGATCTCGTAGTTGCCCAGTCGCGCGGTGATCAGCGGCTGCGCGGTCAGCTCGTCCAGATAGCGCTGCTGATTGGCAAACAGCTGCGCGCCGATACGTTCGTGCAAGGATTCGCTCTGGTCATCGGCGCCTTCCATCAGCCCCAGCACATAGCCGGCCGGAACCAGGAAGCTGACCTGATTGCCCGCAGTGGCCACATTGACCCCGATCACGTTGCCATTGCGATCCACGGTCGGCCCGCCGCTCATCCCGGGATTGATGGAGCCGCTGAAATGGATCCGCTCGTAGAGCGATTTTTCCAGTAGCCCGTTGTAGGTTCCTTCGATGATGGTCATCCCGAGATCGTAGGGATTGCCAAAGGCATACAGCCGCTCGCCCTTGGCCGGCAGATTGCTTTCGATGGCCAGAAAGGGTCGGCGCAGATTTTCCGCCTGCAGCAGCGACAGATCGTGCACCACGTCCACGGTCCGCAGGGTCAGCGGACCGGTCTGGCCGTCGTCCAGCACATATTCGGCGCGAAACTGGCCGGGGTGTTCGACCAGATCGGCGACCACGTGATAGTTGCTGACGATCTCGCCGGCATCGCTGATGAAAAACCCGGAACCCAACGAGGACTTCTCACCGCCGCGTTCATCGATGATGCGAACCTGCACCACCGCCGCCTTGTAGCGGGCGAAGATCTCCTCAGTACTCCAGTCCTGGGCCTGAGCGGCTGCGGCAATCGCCAGCATCCCGATCAACAAGAGAAAGCGCATGGGCGCAAGTGAGCCAGTGGCCATAGTGAGCCTTGAGTATAGCCATGCTGTTGTCGGCTGCGCGTAGGCAATTGGCCATGCCTGACGATCGCCACAATCGCGCTCGCCCAGGCCTGATTGAAGATCAATCTGGCCAATCGCAGCCACTGGCACTAGGCTCTGAACACTCAAGCTCGCCTGCGGACTGTCCCATGGCCAAAGCCAGCGATCACTACGCCCGTCTGTCTGCCTCACCCACCCTGCCGCAGGGCCGCGGTCGCGGCAATGCCTTCGACGTGGCCGAACTCTATGCCGGGCCCGCGCCGGTTGGGGAAAGCAGCGAGGATTCCGCCAGCGAACTCGATGAGCGCCTGCGTCAGGCCTATTTCTGGATCGTCAATCATGCGGTGATCAGCCCGCACTATGATCTGGAGTACCACGGCAGCCGCGCGCCGCAGGTGTTCCAGATCGGCGACAGCAAGGCCGAATTCAGCCTGCCCGGCGGACAGAGCTATTCCAGCTTCGTGCTGATTCCGCTGCTAACCTTCGCCCTGCGCCGGCGCTGCCTGCTGATTGGCGGGCCCGGCCGCGGGAAGACCGCCAGCGCGATCCTTTTGGGGATGATGGCCGGCTACAGCCTGCAGCAGGTGCGTCGGGCGATGCAGCACGGTCAGCCGCAGATGACCATCGCCGATCTGCTCGGCAACCCGCTGCCGGCCGATTTGATCAAGGCCGAAAAGACCGCCGACATCCGCATCGCCTGGCGCGAGTGGCTGGGCCTGCGGGTGAAGATCATCGACGAATACAACCGGATTCCCACCCGCACCCAGAGCGCGCTGCTGACGGTGATGGGCGATGGCTACGCCGAGATCATGGATCAGATCTTCGAATGCCCGGAATCGGCCTGGTTCCTGACCGCCAATGACGACGCCGGCGGCGGCACCTATCAGGTGATCGAGGCCCTGCGCGACCGCATCGACGTGGTGGTCAAGACGCTGCACTTCGTGCCGCGTTTTCTGGACGAGCTGATGTTCCGCATCGAGCAGGACGTGCGTCCCGAGGAAGCGATGCCAGAGGCCATCCGGTTTGCCGAAAAGGAGGTGGACGCGATGGGCAAGGCGATCCGCGCCCTGCCGATCGCGCTGCCGCTGCGCCGGCGGCTGGAGTACTTCGTCAGCCAGTTCGAATTCTTCGAGCCGGCCGCGACCAAGTTCGAATACCGGGCCAAGGACACCGCGCGTATCTCGGGCCTGGCCTTCAGCGAGTTCGCGTCCCGCGAGAGCGGCAAGGACCAGCTGCGTGATCTGGGTCTGCAGACCACCAACGGGCTGTCGGTACGCTCGCTGATGACCATCCTGCTCTACGCCAAGGGCATCGCCTGGTTCCGCGGACAGAGTGAGGTGGGGATGGAGGATTTGCGCAACGTGCTGCCCTTCGTCCTCCATGATCGGCTGGTGCCCTATCACGAAGCGCCCTTTTTTGACGCCGAACAGAACGCCGCCTACAAGTCGGACCGGGTCGGCTGGATCCACAAGCTGTGGGATCTGTCCTGCGCCGAATACGACCAGCAGGACCGCGACAACAACGACTCGGTAGCCTATCTGGCCGACGAGCTGGCCCAGGGTCTGGATGGCCTCACCGAAAAGGAAGTCGAACGCCGCCTCAACCGCATCGAGCGCCTGATCAGCGAATGGACCCGCGGCCGCAAGCTCTACGGACCCTTATGGGATGATCTGCTGACCCTGAAGTACCTGCATCAGCGCTACCGGAATTATCTGGATTGGTTGGTGGGGAAGTAGCGAGGGACAGGGACGAGGGAAATGGGCCCAGGGCCCAGTTGCCTCCTGCGGTCCTTGGTCAATCGGGGGTTCGTTCGGCGCGGTTTTTTCGGGCGTGGTCTGATCCCACCGTCCACGGAGCTGTTGACTGTGCCCTGGGCTCTGGGCCCTGGGCCCTCATCCCTACTTCAGGCATCCTGTCCAACTTCGCCGACCAGGCACCAGCAACGGAGTACCCCGCATGTCCCAACCCAGCAACCGCCAGTTCAAGCTCGCCCATCGCCCGGTGGGGATGGTCAAGCGTAGCGATTTCGACTTTGTGCAGGCGCCGGTGCCGCAGCCGGGTGACGGCGAGGTGCTGATTCGCAATCGCTATCTGTCGCTGGATCCGGCGATGCGCGGATGGATGAACGAGGGCAAGTCCTATATCCCGCCGGTGGCAATCGGCGAAGTGATGCGCGCGGGCGCCGCGGGCGAGGTGGTGGCCTCCAACCATCCCAGGTTCGCGGTTGGCGACAGCGTGGTTGGCGTTTTGGGGGTGCAGGACTATGCGATCTCCAACGGCAAGGGGCTGACCAAGGTCGACCCCAAGCTGGCGCCGCTGCCGGTCTATCTGGGCACCCTGGGGATGCCGGGGATGACCGCCTACTTCGGAATCCTGGAGGTGGGCGAGCTCAAGTCCGACGATACCGTGGTGGTCTCCGGCGCCGCAGGTGCGGTCGGCCAGGTGGTCGGGCAGATCGCCCGGATCAAGGGCTGCCGGGTGGTCGGGATCGCCGGCGGGGCCGACAAGTGCCGCTATCTCACCGACGAGTTGGGCTTCGATGCGGCGATCGACTACAAGTCCGAGGACGTCAAGAAAGCGCTCAAGCAGCACTGTCCCAAGGGCATTGACGTCTATTTCGACAACGTCGGCGGAGAGATTCTGGACGCCGCGCTCACCCAGCTGGCGATGCACGCGCGCATCGTGATCTGCGGCGCGATCTCGCAATACAACAACACCACCGCGGTGAAGGGGCCGAGCAACTACCTGTCGCTGCTGGTCAATCGCGCCACCATGCGCGGGATGGTGGTGTTCGACTACGCCGCCCGCTATGGCGAGGCGATGGCGGAGATGGCGGGCTGGATGCGCGAAGGCAAGCTGAAGACCCGCGAAGACATCGTCCTGGGCCTGGAGACCTTCCCGGAAACCCTGCTCAAGCTGTTCAAGGGCGAAAACACCGGCAAGCTGGTGCTCAAGGTCGAATAGCGAGAATAGTCACGCGCCCACGTCGCGTCCCCAGCAAGCAGCGCTCCCCAGTAGGATTTGGAGCGCAGCGAACCGCATCAATCGTGAAGGCCGAGCGCATCGGTGCGAAGGGAGAAACTGCGGCCGCGAATCTCGCATGAGCAACCGGATCACCTCGTCCGACATTCCCTTCACCCAGGTACGCGAATGATGCGGTTCGTCCCTCACCGCATCCTACGTTGGTGCGGCTGATCCCGGCCCGGCGAATGGCTCTGAGGTCTGCGTAGGATGTGGTGAGCGCTGCGAACCGCATCAATCGTGAAGGGCCGCCAACCGCCTTTGCGGAGCGTGGCCTGTGCGCCGCCTCGGATCAGCTGAGGTCTGACTGCGCCCGGAGGCGGACAATCTCCGCCTCCAGCCTGCGCCACCAGCGTGCCGCGTAAGGGTGCAGCCAGCGGCGGGGCAGGTCGCTGCCGTAGCGGGACTTGCGCAGCACTCGGCGCTTGAGCCACTCGAGCTCGAAGCCGGTCCACTGCGGGGTCACCGGGATCAGCAGATTGAAGCCCACCGCCGGCCGCACCTCATTCCAGTAGATCGCCGCCAGCGCCCGGGTCGA
>JAGRJL010000022.1 GCA_020442775.1 Lysobacterales bacterium
CGGGGAGAAGCTGTCTGACTGGAAATTCTCGAAGATTCTCAGCAGCAGATCATCGCCGCGATAGATTGCTTCCAGCGCTTCCCACAGCGCAAACATCTCTGCGGTGGAGAGGCCGACAGTTGCACGGCCGAGCAGATCTTGCTGCAACCCAGCGTGCGTGAGGACCGTGTCTACATTGATCTGCAGCCGGCCCAGAAGCTGCTTCCAGGCTGGGTCGATGGCGAAGAACGGGGCGTGACTCATTGAGCAGAGGATACGCTGGAGTGCCAATCTGAAGGCTTGCCAAACGCGCCAAAGCAGACACCCTCGTGATCCTTGACTGCCCGCGCTGCTGGAGTACAGTGAGGACAGGCAAGCGGATAGACCGAATGCCACTTACCGTGAGGGAGCCTCATGGACTTTGATTACCTGGTGTTTATCGGGCGTTTCGAGCCCTTTCACAACGGCCATGCGGCGGTTGCCCAATATGCGCTTAAGCGAGCACGCAAGCTGATCTTCCTGATCGGTTCTGCGGACACGCCGCGAACCATCAAGAACCCCTGGACCGTGGCCGAGCGCGCGGTGATGATCCAGAGCGCGCTGGAGCCCGACAATGATCGACTGATCATTTATCCGCTGCGCGACCATCTCTACAACGAAAGCCAGTGGATCGCCGCAGTGCAGCGGCAGGTCAACGAAGTGGTTCGCGCGGATGGCAGGACCGGGCCGGTCAGGATTGGCCTGATTGGCCAGGACAAGGATGCCTCCAGCTACTACCTGCGCGAGTTTCCGCAGTGGGATCTGGTCGACGTGCAGCATACCGAGACCCTGTCTGCCACCGAACTGCGACGATTCCTGTTCGAGGCCCGTCAGGACGACAATCACGGCGGGCGCCTGCTGATCCGGGCCAACGTGCCGGCGCCGGTATTCGAGATGCTCGACGCCTTCCGCAAGAACTCGCCGACCTTCGCCCAGTTGCTGGCCGAGTACCAGTTCATCGAGCGGTATCGAGCTGCCTGGCATGACGCGCCCTACCCGCCCACCTTCGTCACTACCGATGCGGTGGTGGTCCACTCGGGCCACGTGCTGCTGGTGCGGCGGCGGGCCGAACCCGGCCGCGGGCTGTGGGCCCTGCCCGGCGGATTTGTCGGTCAGCAGGAGGACCTGCTGCACTCCTGCCTGCGCGAGTTGCGCGAAGAAACCCGGCTGAAGATTCCGCTACCGGTGCTGAAAGGATCGCTGAAGGGACGCGCGGTGTTCGATCACCCGGAGCGCAGTCTGCGCGGCCGAACCATCACCCATGCCTTTCATTTCGAGTTTCCTGCGGGCCCGCTACCGGACGTGCGCGGCAGCGACGACGCCGACAAGGCGCGCTGGATACCGGTCAGCGATGCGCTGGAGATGAGTGCCAAGCTGTTCGAGGATCATTTGCACATCCTCGAGTATTTTCTCGGCCGGGGATGATCCGGCCATCAACCCGTCGGTGGACAGACCGCTGACGCCCATCAGACGCGAAGGAGCTTCCGTCATGCAAATGCTGAACAATCTCCTGCTCAACACCGACAGCTACAAGGCCAGCCACTGGCTGCAGTACCCCCCAGGCACCGACGCCACCTTTTTCTACGTGGAGTCGCGCGGCGGGCTGCACGATCGCACCGTGTTCTACGGGCTGCAGGCGATCCTCAAGTCCACCCTCAGTCGTCCGATCACCCACGCCGATGTCGATCAGGCGGCCGAACTGTTTGCCGCCCACGGCGAGCCCTTCAATGAAGCTGGCTGGCGCTACATCGTTGATCATCACCAGGGGAAGATGCCGATCCGGATACGCGCGGTGCCAGAAGGTACCGTGGTCCCCACCCATCAGGCGCTGGTGACCATCGAGTCCACCGACCCCAAGGCCTTCTGGGTGCCGTCCTATCTGGAGACGCTGCTGCTGCGGCTGTGGTATCCGGTGACCGTGGCAACCGTCAGCTGGCACGTCAAGCAGTGCCTGCGCCACTACCTGCAGCTGAGCAGCGACGATCCCGAGAGCCAGCTGCCGTTCAAGCTGCACGATTTTGGTGCGCGCGGGGTGTCCAGCGGCGAATCGGCGGCGCTGGGAGGTTCGGCCCATTTGGTCAACTTCCGGGGCACCGACACGGTGTTTGCGCTGCTGGCCGCACGCGAGTACTACCACGAGCCGATGGCCGGATTCTCCATCCCCGCCGCGGAGCACAGCACCATTACCAGCTGGGGCCGCGAGCGCGAGGTCGATGCCTACCGCAACATGCTGCGACAGTTCGCCAGGCCTGATCACCTGGTCGCGGTCGTTTCCGACAGCTATGACATCTATCACGCGATCTCCGAGCACTGGGGCAAGACCCTGAGGGACGAGGTCATCCAGTCAGGCGCAACCCTGGTGGTGCGGCCAGACTCCGGCGACCCGGTCGAAGTCGTGCACCGCTGTCTGGAGTTGCTCGACCAGTCCTTCGGCCATCAGCTCAACGGCAAGGGTTTCAGGGTGCTCAATCATGTCCGTATCCTGCAGGGCGACGGGGTAAACCCCCAGAGCATCCGGGCGATCTGTAAGCGAATCACGGACGCCGGCTACTCGCTGGACAATCTGGCCTTTGGGATGGGCGGTGCGCTGCTGCAGAAGCTCGATCGCGATACCCAGAAATTCGCGCTGAAATGCTCCGCAGCGCGGGTGGATGGCCGCTGGATCGACGTCTACAAGGACCCAGTGACCGATCACGGCAAGACCAGCAAGCGTGGTCGGATGACGCTGGCGCGAAATCGCCAGGACGGCAGCCTGCAGACCATTGCGGTGCCGGAGTCTGCCATCGACATTGCTACTGCGTTGCCGGCGGGCTTCGAGGATGCCATGGTGACCGTGTGGGAGGACGGCAGGCTGATTCAGGACTGGACTTTCGCGCAGGTTCGCAAGCGCGCCGATGAGCACCGAGGCTGAGACCACAACTGGCATGTTGGGATCGCTGTACCCGTGCAGCGACTGAATTTCCAGGTTTCGGGCCAGCCTCAGCGCGCGCTGTCCCGGGCCCTCAATCAAACAAGGTGCAGGTCGCAAGATGGTTGATTGTCGTCAGGCACAGGCTGCCGATGCGCAGGCGATGATCGCCGTGCACCATGCGGCCGTCCGCCAGATCGATCAGAAGCACTATCCGGCCGAATTGCTGGCGATCTGGTCACCGACGCCTAGCGCTGAGCGCACCCAATGGATGATCAACCTGATCGCCAATTCCGCAACGCTCGCAACCGTGGCGGCGGATTCGACCGAGACAATCCTGGGCTTCGCGCTGGTTGATCTGCAGGCGAGCACGCTCAAGGCTCTCTATGTGGATCCCGGCTGCGCTCGGCGCGGCGTCGGCAGCACCCTGCTGGCAGACATGGAGCGGCGCTGCGGTGAACGGGGCCTGCGGCGACTCACGCTCAATTCGGCATACAACGCCACCGCTTTCTATCAGGCGCGCGGCTACGTCAGCCTGGGTGCCACTGAGCAACCGCTGGCGGGTACTGCGGTAATGGGAGCAGTGCACATGTCCAAGGCACTGCTACCGTCACCCGGGTCGTGATCGACCCGGCTCACAAGCTACATGTTGCGCCGGTATTCCCCGCCAACCTCATAGAGCGAATGCGAGATCTGACCCAATGAGTGGGTCTTGACCGCCTCCATCAGCGCCTCGAACACGTTACGGCGCTCTCGCGCGGCGTTCTGCAGGAACTTCAGGCCGTCCGGGGCGAAGCGGTTGCGCTGCTGCTGGAAGGCGGCGACGTTGTCGATTTGCTGACCCTTTTCGCTGTCGGTGGAGCGGATCAGCTCGATCTCAGTGGCCACCTCGCCGGCGTGATCCTTGGGCAGGAAGGTGTTCACCCCGATCAGCGGCAGACTGCCATCGTGCTTCTTGGCTTCGTAGTACATCGATTCGTCCTGAATCTTGCCGCGCTGGTACATGGTGTCCATCGCGCCCAGCACACCACCACGCTCGCTGATCGCCTCGAATTCCTTGTACACCGCCTCCTCGACCAGATCGGTGAGGTAATCCACTGCGAAGCTGCCCTGCCACGGGTTCTCGCAGAAGTTCAGGCCCAGCTCCTTGTTGATGATCATCTGGATCGCCACCGCACGGCGCACGCTGTCTTCGGTGGGCGTGGTGATCGCCTCATCGAAGGCGTTGGTGTGCAGCGAATTGCAGTTGTC
>JAGRJL010000354.1 GCA_020442775.1 Lysobacterales bacterium
TGCCGGAAACCGACAACGGCGGTCTGCAGATCGAAATCACCGCACCGTCCAGCTCCAGTCTGGAATACACCCGGATCAAGGCCGAGCAGGCCGCGGCGCTGGCTCGCGCGCTGCCGGAAGTGGAGTACACCCAGACCACCGTGGGCACCAGCGGCAACGTCAGTCGCGCCCGGGTTTATGTGGATCTGGTTCACCAGGACGATCGCGAGCGCACTGCCAAGCAGGTCGCGCAAAGCTTGCGTAGCGACATCGGCCGCCTGGTCGGCGCCGAGTACACCGTTGCCGACGATCTGAACAACGGCGGCCAGAAGCCGCTGCAGATCCAGTTCCGCGGGCCGGACAGCCGCAAGCTGACTGAACTGGTCAGCGTTTACATGGACAAGCTGCGTCAGGTCGAAGGCGCGGTGGACATCGGCCTGTCCACCCAGGAGCCCAAGGCAGAGCTGCAGGTAGACATCGATCGCGGCCTGGCCTCCTCGCTGGGCATCTCGATGAGCGACGCAGCCAACGCGCTACGGGTTGCCTTCGCCGGAGTCGAGGTGGGCGATTGGGTCGATCCCACCGGCGAGACCCGCAACGTGGCGGTGCGCTTGTCGCCCGAAGATCGCGCCGCCGCCGCCGACCTGGAAACCCTGCCGATCGTGGCTGCGGGCAATCAGGTGATCCCGCTGCGCCAGATTGCCACTGTGACCATGGGTCAGGGCCCGGCGGCGATCGAGCACTTCAATCGCGAGAACACCATTGCGGTGACCGCCAACGTGCAGGGCCGCAGCTTCGGCGAGGTCTTCGGTGAGGCGATGGCGCTGGCCAAGGAAATGGACTTTCCGCCCGGCTATGACCTGCAGGTGGGCGGCGCCGGCCGCGATCAGCAGGAGGTTTTCGGCAGCATCCTGCGCGCCCTGGGGATCGCGGTGATGCTGATGTATCTGATCCTGGTGGTGCAGTTCCACAGCTTCCTGACCCCGGTCGCGATCATGCTGTCGCTGCCGCTGTCGCTGATCGGCGTGGTGCTGGCGCTGAAGCTGGCTGGCGGCACCCTGAATCTGATGAGCCTGATCGGGGTGGTGATGCTGATGGGGCTGGTCGCCAAGAACGCGATTTTGCTGATCGACTTCGCGCGCAAGCAGGAGGCCGAAGGGGTCGATCGTGATACCGCGCTGATCAACGCCGGCCGCCAGCGCTTGCGCCCGATCCTGATGACCACATTCGCCCTGGTGGCCGGCATGCTGCCGGTGGCAATCGGGCTGGGTGAGGGCTCGGACTTCTATCGCCCGCTGGGCATCGCCATCATCGGCGGCATGATCACCTCCACCGTGCTGACCCTGCTGGTGGTGCCGACCTTCTACGACAGCTTCGAAACCCGCAAGGACCGCATCATCGGCTGGTTCAAGCGGCGTCGCGGCGAATCGGCATCGGGTGAGGTGGTGACTGCCTGAGCTGAGACTTGAGGGGCGGATCTTCGGCGCCTGCCGAAGGTCCGCCCGCAGCGCTGAGCAGCCAGGGGAGTTGGCCGAGCAATCCGCCTTCCTCGCAGGTCAGATCGTCAGCACCCCAATCCGCGGCTTGCTCCGCTCCTCCTCATCGCGAAAGCCCGACACTTCCAGCAGACGCTCGCCCACTCCGGCCAGCCCCAGCTCCTGCGCCAGCCGGCGCGCCAGTTCTTCGGCCTGCTCCAATGCAGCCGTGCTGACTTCGATCGGCACCACGCCCCAGAACAGACACATGCGCCTGACCGCGCGCAGTTCCGGCGACACCGCGATCACCGGCGCCGCTGGGCGACCAGAGGAAACCCGGCGGGCGCTCAACCCGCTGACCGAAATCACGAAAATCGCGCGTACCCAAAGATCCCGGGAAAGCTGCGCGGTGGCCTTGGCAATGGCGTTGGCCAGCGGGATAGGGGTGGAAAGCGCCTCGTCGCGATGAAGAATGCTCTCGAAGGCGCTGTGCCGCCACAGATAGGCCTCGGCCTGACGGGCCACCCGGTCCATGGTGGCGACCGCCTCGACCGGAAAATCGCCGGAGGCGGTTTCGGCCGAGAGCATCACCGCGTCGGCGCCGGCCATCACTGCGGTGGAGACATCGGAGACCTCGGCTCGGGTCGGCCGCGGGTTGCTGATCATTGATTCCAGCATCTGGGTGGCCACGA
>JAGRJL010000023.1 GCA_020442775.1 Lysobacterales bacterium
TTCTGGTGACCCTGCTTCCAGGACAGTTGATCCACCGGCGGACTCCCTTCACCGGCCTGCAGCGACCAGCTGGGTGCAGACCATTGATTGCCCTGTACGGACATCGCCACTTGCCGCTCGGCGACCACCGCACGCCGACTAGCGTGGCCGGCGTGCAGCTTGATCAACACCTGATCGGCCTTGCCGGCCTCGGCGAAGGTCGCGCTGAAGCGCCAGCGGCCGCGCGGCAGCCAACCTGCCCAGGCGCCGGCCGAGGCCGAATCGGTCTGCGCCAGCAGCTGACCGGCGCCGATCAGCTGCAGTTCGACCGCAGGCTCGATCAGCAGCAGGTCGTCAATCTCCAGCTCGACGTCGATCCGCAGCGGCAGGCCGGGAGCTGGGCTGTCGGGGTGCAGGCTGAGACTGAGCGCGTGATTAGGCATGGATGAACTCGATGGCGGCAGCTGGGTCGATCGGCATGATCGGACTGACGATGGACCGTCCGGGGCCGCGGATTATCCCGATTCGATGATCGAACTACCAATCACCCGATTCCAGCGAGGCGGCGCGATGCTGTCCGAACCCCGCAGTCGACTCCGCGGCAGTACCATGGGCAGGCCCGATCACCGATGGTCCAGTCATGCTCGAGATGCTGCGCAGCTGGTGGCGACCCAAGCAGGTGCCCGACGACCCGGCGGCGCTGATTGCTTCGCTGCCGCTGTTTCACGGACTCGACAGCGCCAGCCTGAGCGCGCTGGTCGATGGTCTGGAGTGGCAGACCCTGCCCGGTGGCCACGTGCTGTTCCGTCAGGGCGACGAGGCCGACGCGCTGTATGTGGTGCTCTCGGGTTTGCTCGGCGCCTACAAGGGCGATGCAGAGGGTGAACGACAGATCGGCCTGATCGACGCCGGCGAAACGGTCGGCGAGATGGCGCTGCTCTCCGGCCAGCCGCGGGTGGCGACGGTGCGCGCGCTGCGCGATACCGAGCTGGTCAAGCTCAGCCGTGCGGTGTTCGACCGGCTGGCGCAGCGCCATCCGCGCGCCACCCTGCACGTGGCCAAGCTGGCGGTGCAGCGGCTGGAATCGGCGATGAGCGAAGACGAGGGCCGGACCCCGCGCTCGCTGGCCTTGCTGGCCCTGCATCCGGAATTGCCGCTGCGGGTGCTGGCCGAGGATCTGATGCACTCGCTGCAGCGCTTTGGGCCGGTGATCCTGATCGACGCCGCGCGCGGCCAGAGCCTGAATGCGAGCGCGCTCAGTCAGCTGGAGAAGGCCCAGCGCTTCGTGCTCTATCTGGGCGACAGCGATGCACCGGCCTGGCTGGAGCGCTGTCGGCGGCAGGCCGATGTGCTGGTGATGCTGGCCGATTCCGAGCGCCAGCCGCCGGCCGATCTGGCAGTGCCACGGCGCGGCCGGGTCCAGCGTCGCTGGCTGCTGCTGCGTCACCGGGGCGCGATCAACCCCGGGGCGGTGGCGACCTGGGGTGCGCCGCTGGCGATCGATCATCATCACCACTGGCGCCAGCACGAAGATCTGCAGCGACTGGCGCGCGAGTTGGCCGGGCAGAGCGCAGGACTGGTGCTCTCCGGCGGCGGCGCGCGTGGCTTTGCGCATATCGGGGTGATTCGGGCGCTGCGCGAAGCCGGGCTGCAGATCGATCGGGTGGGAGGCACCTCGATCGGCGCGCTGATGGCGGCCGGGTTAGCCCAGGAATGGTCCAACGAGGATCTGCATGAGCGAATGCACAAGGCCTTTGTGCGCAGCAACCCGATCAACGACTACACCCTGCCGATGATTGCCCTGACCCGCGGCCGCAAGGCTTCGAAGATGCTCCGCGAGTTCTACGGCGACGGCGCGATCGAAGATCTGCCGATCCCGTTTTATTGTGTGTCCTCCAATCTCACCTCGGGGGCGGCGGTGGTCCATCGTCATGGCGGCCTGTGGCACTCGCTGCGCGCCTCGGTGGCAATTCCGGGGCTGCTCCCGCCGGTGTTCGATCGCGGCCAGGTGCTGGTCGATGGCGGGGTGATCAACAATCTGCCGCTGGACGTGATGCGCGGCCAGATTCGCGGCCCGGTGATCGGCATCGATATCGCCGGCGAGCACGCGCTGGATGCTCAGGTGGACGAGACCTGGTCGCCCGGCGCCTTCACCATGTGGCGCCAGCGCTGGCTGGGTCAGGCGCAACGGCCGGGAATCGCGCGCATTCTACTGCGCGCCGGAATGGTCAATTCGGCGGCAACCGCGGCGGCCAATCTGGCGGCCTCCGATCTGGTACTGAAGCCGCCGGTCAACGAGGTGGATCTGCTCGACTGGAGCCAGTTCCAGCGGGCGGTGGATATTGGCTACGAATACACCCGCGAGCGGCTGGCGAAGATGCCGATGGATTGAGTGCTGCGCCCGGCCAGCCGCAGCATCCTTCCGGTGACGTATGATCAGGGACCTGGTCAGATCGTCACGAGATCGTCATGAACGCAGCCGTCAGTCCCTTGCCCGCGCAGAGCACACCCGCCGCCATTCCGCACTACATCAACGGTGAGCGCGTTGATCAGGCCGACGGCCGCAGCAGTCCGGTCTACAACCCTGCCAGCGGTGAACAGACCGGGCGCCTGCCGCTGGCCGAGCCCACGCTGGTCGATCAGGCGGTGGCCGCGGCCAGGGCGGCCTTTGCCAGCTGGTCGCAGACCCCGCCGATACGCCGCGCCCGGGTGCTGTTCAAGTTTCGCCAGCTGGTCGAAGACAACGCCGACCGACTGGCCGCGCAGCTCACCGCCGAGCACGGCAAGACCCACTCCGATGCGCTCGGCGAGGTCACCCGCGGGCTGGAGGTGATCGAGTTCGCCTGCGGAATTCCGCACCTGCTCAAGGGTGAGTTCACCGAGAACGTGGGTGCGCAGATCGACGCCTGCTCGGTGCGCCAGCCGCTGGGCGTGGTGGCCGGAATCACCCCCTTCAACTTCCCCGCGATGGTGCCGATGTGGATGTTTCCGATCGCCATCGCCTGCGGCAACTGCTTCGTGCTCAAGCCTTCCGAGCGCGATCCTTCCGCCTCGCTGATGCTGGCCGACTGGCTGGCCGAGGCCGGGCTGCCGCCGGGGGTGTTCAACGTGGTTCACGGCGACAAGGTGGCGGTGGACGCCATCCTCGCCCATCCCGATATTCAGGCGGTGAGCTTTGTCGGCTCTACTCCGATCGCGCGCTACATCTACGAAACCGGTTGCCGCCACGGCAAGCGGGTGCAGGCGCTGGGCGGGGCCAAGAACCACATGGTGGTGATGCCCGATGCGGATCTGGATCAGGCCGCCGATGCCCTGATGGGCGCCGGCTATGGCTCCGCCGGGGAGCGCTGCATGGCGATCTCGGTGGCGGTGGCGGTGGGCGACGCCACCGCCGATGCGCTGATCGAACGGCTCGCGCCGCAGGTTCGCGCGCTCAAGATCGGCCCTGGCTGCGGCGAGGTGGACATGGGCCCGCTGATCACCGGGGCCCATCGCGACAAGGTTCGCGGCTACGTCGATCTGGGGGTCAGTGAAGGTGCGAAGCTGGTGGTCGACGGACGCGAACACGTGGTCTCCGGCTGCGAGGATGGCTTCTTCCTTGGCGGCTGCCTGTTCGATCAGGTGCAGCCGAGCATGCGCATCTACCAGGAGGAAATTTTCGGTCCGGTGCTGTGTCTGCTGCGGGTGGAGAGCTACGAGCAGGCGCTGGCGCTGATCAATGACCATCCCTACGGCAACGGCGTAGCGCTGTTCACCCGCGACGGCGATGCCGCGCGCGATTTCGTGCAGCGGGTGCAGGTGGGGATGGTCGGAATCAACGTGCCGATCCCGGTGCCCAGCGCCTTCCACAGCTTCGGTGGCTGGAAGGCCTCGCTGTTCGGCGACCATCATGTATACGGCCCGGAAGGGGTGCGCTTCTACACCCGGCTCAAGGCGGTCACCAGCCGTTGGCCCACCAGCATCCGCGCCGGCGCGCAGTTCGTGATGCCTACCGGAGGGTAGGGGCGGGGCAAGAGCGTTTTTTGGTTTTGGTTTTGGGTTTTACGAAAGCGCCAGAGCGAAGCGTGCTTCTTGCTTTTGATTTCATCTAAAACGTAAAACGTCACCAAGTACAACCAACCCTAGGGCCCACTATGACCCGCAGAGCCGTTGCCGACATCGAAGCCTCGCGCCTCCCAGCAGAGCAGCTACGGACCAATTTTTCCGACGTGGCGCCGCCGCTGGATTCTCACCAGGCCCTGATCGCCGCGCAGCGCTGCTTCTACTGCTACGACGCGCCCTGCACCATCGCCTGCCCCACCGGTATCGATATTGCGAGCTTCATTCGCTCTCTGGCCACCGAGGACCGACGCAGCGCGGCGCAGACCATCCTCGACGCCAACATCCTCGGCGGCAGCTGTGCCCGGGTTTGTCCCACCGAGGTGTTGTGCGAAGGCGCCTGCGTGCGTAACGGTGCGGATCGACCTGGCGCCGAGCAGCAGCCGGTGCAGATCGGTGCGCTGCAGCGCTACGCCACCGACTGGGTCTACGCCGAGCAGGCACCGCTGTTCACCCGCGGCGCCGACAGCGGCAAGCGGGTCGCGGTGCTGGGTGCCGGGCCCGCTGGCCTGGCCTGTGCCCACCATCTGGCCCGCCACGGGCATCGGGTGGAGATCTACGACCCCAAATCCAAACCCGGTGGACTGAACGAATATGGCATCGCTGCCTACAAGGTGCCTGATTTCGCCCAGGCCGAAGTGCAGTGGCTGCTCAGCATCGGCGGGATCGAGCTGATCCACCGCCCGGGCCTGAGCAAGACGGTCAATCTGGAAGCGATGGCGGCCGATTACGACGCGGTCTTCGTCGCGGTCGGGCTGGCCGGCGTGGCCGCGCTCAACATTCCGGGCGAGTACCTGCCGGGGGTGCGCAACGCGGTCGACTTCATCGCCGATCTGCGCCAGAGCGAGGACCTGTCGACGCTCGTCGTGGGCCGACGGGTGGTGGTGATCGGCGGCGGCAATACCGCGATAGACGCCGCAATCCAGAGCAAGCGGCTGGGCGCGGAGACAGTCACCCTGGTCTATCGCCGCGGCTTCGAATCGATGAGCGCCACCGGGCACGAGCAGGAATTCGCCAAGGCCGAGGGGGTGTCTTTGTTGCCTTGGGCACAGCCGCGACAGTTCATCGGTGAGGAGGACTGCCTCAGCCAGGTCGAGTTCGAGCGCACCGAAGTGGACGCGGACGGACAGCTGGTCGGCACCGGCGCCGGTTTCAGGCTGCACGCCGACTGGGCGCTGAAGGCGATCGGCCAGAAGCTGGATGCGGTGCCACTGGCCGAACTGGCGCTGCATCGGGGCAAGATCCGAGTGGACGCCGACTACGCCACCTCGATGCCCGGGGTTTGGGCCGGCGGCGACTGTGCCTTCAGCGAAGGTGACCCCGACAAACAGGACCTGACCGTGCAGGCGGTTGAGGACGGCAAGCGGGCGGCAGTGGCAATTGATCGCGCACTGCGCGGCGAGCAGGAGTAAGCGCAATGGCTGACTTGAGCTGTGACTTCGTTGGTATCCGCGCGCCCAATCCCTTTTGGCTGGCCTCGGCGCCACCCACCGACAAGGCCTACAACGTCAACCGCGCCTTCGAGGCCGGCTGGGGCGGAGTGGTGTGGAAGACCCTCGGCGAGGACCCGCCGGTGGTCAACGTCAGTTCGCGCTATGGCGCGGTGGGGCTGCGCGGGCAGCGTATCGCCGGACTGAACAACATCGAGCTGATCACCGACCGCCCGCTGGCGGTGAATCTGGCCGAGATCCGCCAGGTCAAGCGCGACTGGCCGGATCGGGCGATGATCGTCTCGCTGATGGTGCCGTGCACCGAAGATTCCTGGAAGAACATCCTCGCCCAGGTGGAGGACACCGGCGCCGACGCGGTCGAGCTCAACTTCGGCTGTCCGCACGGAATGTCCGAGCGCGGCATGGGCTCGGCGGTGGGCCAGGTGCCCGAGTACGTGGAGATGGTCGCGGCCTGGGTCAAGCAGTATTCGCAGCTGCCCTGCATCGTCAAGCTGACACCCAACATCACCGACATTCGCACGTCGGCGCGGGCGGCCTTTCGCGGCGGCGCCGATGCGGTCTCGCTGATCAACACCATCAATTCGATCACCAGCGTGGATCTGGACCTGATGGCGCCGACTCCGACGGTGGACGGCAAGGGCACCCACGGTGGCTACTGCGGGCCGGCGGTCAAGCCGATCGCGCTGCACATGGTCGCCGACATTGCCCGTGACCCGGAAACCCGCGGCAAGCCGATCTCGGCAATCGGTGGGATCGGCAGCTGGCGCGACGCCGCCGAGTTCATGGCGCTGGGCGCAGGCTCGGTGCAGGTGTGCACCGCGGCGATGCACTACGGCTTTCGCATCGTCAAAGAGATGCAGTCCGGCTTGAGCGCCTGGATGGACGCCAAGGGCTACGCGCGGCTGAGCGATTTCGTCGGCAAGGCGGTGCCCAACGTCACCGACTGGCAGTTCCTCAATCTCAACTACCAGATCAAGGCGCGCATCGATCAGGACAAGTGCATCCAGTGCGGGCTCTGTCATGTGGCCTGCGAGGACACCGCGCATCAGGCGATCACCGCGACCAAGGATGGCCAGCGCCATTTCGAGGTGGTCGACGAAGAGTGCGTGGGCTGCAATCTGTGCATGCACGTGTGCCCGGTGGAGCGCTGCATCACCATGGAGCGGGTCGACGATGGATCTTTTGGCGACTGGACCACTCATCCCAACAATCCGATGCGCAAGGTCGCCGAGGAAAGCTGATGCACGCCGGAAAGCCGATTAGCGTCCAGGGCGACGCCGACCTGATCAACGACGATCTGCTGCCCACTGGTGAGGAGCAGCGCACCTGGGACTGGAAGGCGATCGCCGCGCTGTGGGTGGGCATGGTGGTATGTGTGCCGGCCTACATGCTTGCCGCCGGTCTGGTCTCCGAAGGAATGTCCTGGGGCCAGGCGGTGGGCACCATCTTCCTGGCCAATCTGATCGTGCTGATCCCGATGCTGCTGATCGGCCACGCCGGGGCCAAGCACGGGATTCCGTTTCCGGTGCTGCTGCGCGCCTCTTTCGGCACCCGTGGGGCGATGTTGCCGGCGCTGCTGCGCGGATTGGTCGCCTGCGGCTGGTTCGGGATCCAGACCTGGGTCGGTGGCGCCGCGATCTATGCGATTGCCAACGTGCTCAGCGGTGATGCCTTCGTCGGCAGCGCGCTGCCGCTGCTCGGCATCGATTTCTGGCAGACCGTGTGTTTCCTGCTGTTCTGGGCGCTGCACGTGGTGTTCATCACCTACGGCACCGAGTCGATCCGCAAGCTGGAGTTGCTCGCCGCGCCGCTGCTGATCGCGCTGTGTCTGGTGCTGCTGGGCTGGGCCTATGCGCAGGCCGGCGGCTTCGGCGAGATGCTCTCGGCACCGTCGAAGTTTGCCGCCGGCGGCGAACGCGCCGGCCAGTTCATGAGCGTGTTCTGGCCTTCGCTCACGGCGATGGTGGGATTCTGGGCGACCCTGGCGCTGAACATTCCCGACTTCACCCGCTACGCGCGCAGCCAGCGCGATCAGGTGCTGGGTCAGGCCCTCGGTCTGCCGCTGCCGATGGCGCTGCTGGCCTTCATCGGGGTGGCGGTGACCAGCGCCACGGTGATCATCTATGGCGAGGCGATCTGGGATCCGGTCGCGCTGACCCGGCGGATGGGCGGGATCGGCGTGGTGGTGGCGCTGATGGCGCTGGTGCTGGCGACCCTGACCACCAACCTGGCGGCCAACGTGGTGGCCCC
>JAGRJL010000355.1 GCA_020442775.1 Lysobacterales bacterium
TCTTGATGTCCTCCTCCTTGGAGCCATCGGCCGCATGCCAGTCCGCCTTGATCCCGTGCGCGTTCAGTTCGGCCTGCGCCTCCATCAGCTCTTCGGCCTTGCGCGCCGACAGCAGCAGCCGCGCACCCTGGCTACCCAGCGCATGCGCCATCTGCAGCCCCAGTCCACGCGAGCCGCCGGTGATGAGGGCGGTTTTTCCTTCGAGGTTGAACAGGTCAGTCACGGGTTGGTCTCCATCGAGAGGGTAGGGTTGGGGAGGGCTCGGGGCTCAGGGTCCAGGGCTCAGGGCCCAGGGCCCAGGATTGGCCGGCGCGGCATCTGGGCCCTCGCTCCATTCCTGGGCGCTGGGCCCTGCCCCTAGAACCATTCATCCCGCATCTCCAGCGTCGTCGAATCCAGCGCCGCCAGCAGGTCCAGATGGGGGCCGATGCGGGGGAGTTCGTAGCGGTAGAAGTAGTCCGCGGCGGCGCGCTTGCCGGCGTAAAAATCACCGACTTTGTCGCCGGCCCCGCACAGCTGGTCCAGCCAGATCCAGGCGATGCTCAAATGACCGAAAGCCTCCAGATAGAGGCTGGCGTTGGCCAGCGACAGCTGCGGATTGCCAGCTGACCAAAGCGTCCGGGTCACCGTGGTCAGTCGATGCAGCTGTGCGCCCAGCGCTTCAGCGTGACCGCCCAGATCCGCGATTTCGTTGGCCCGCGCAATGGTGTCGCCCAGCCGCTGGGCATACAGCTTCAGGGCTGCGCCATTGGCCATGGTCACCTTGCGTCCGAGCAGATCCAGCCCCTGAATCCCGTGGGTGCCTTCGTGAATCGCGTTGAGGCGGTTGTCGCGGTAGAACTGTTCGACCTTGTAGTCCCGGGTGTAGCCGTAGCCGCCGTGAATCTGGATCGCCAGGTCGTTGCCCGCCAGGCACCACTGTGAGGGCCAGCTCTTGGCGATCGGGGTGAGGATGTCCAGCAGCAGGGTCAGCGCCTGACGCTCTTCGGAGGACTCACTCAGTTCGGCCTGATCTAGCAGATGGGCGCAATACAAATTCAGCGCCAGCGCCCCTTCGGCGTAGGCCTTTTGCGCCAGCAGCATGCGCTTGATGTCGGCATGCTCGATGATCGGTCGCTGCGGACTGGTCGGATCCTTGCCCTGGGCGTCCATGGCCCGGCCCTGTGGCCGGTTGCGAGCATAGTCCAGCGCGTGCAGATAGCCAGTGTAACCCAGCGCGCTGGCGGCAAGGCCGACGCCGATGCGGGCCTCGTTCATCATGTGGAACATGCAGGCCAGGCCGCGATGTTTCTCGCCGACCAGATAACCGACCGCGCCGCCGCGACCGCCGGGCTGATGACGCCCTTCGCCGAAATTGAGCAGGCAATTGACCGTGCCGCGGTAGCCCATCTTGTGATTGAGTCCGGCGACACTGACGTCGTTGCGCTCCCCGCGGCTGCCGTCCGCGTTGAGCAGATACTTGGGCACCAGCAACAGCGAAATGCCCTTGACCCCGGGGATCAGCTGGCCGTTCTCATCGGGGATTTTGGCCAGCACCAGATGGACGATGTTCTCGCTGAGTTCATGGTCGCCGGCGGAGATCCACATCTTGTTGCCGCTGATCCGATACTGCGGACCCAGTGAACACTCGCCTTCGTAGTCGGCACGGGTGCTGATGTCCGATAGCGACGATCCCGCCTGTGGCTCGCTCAGGCACATGGTGCCGTAGTAGCGCCCTTCCAGTTCGGGACGGACGAAGGCCTCGATCTGCGCCGGATTGCCATGGGCCAGCAGCAGATTGGCGTTGGCCATGCTGAGCAGTGGATAGGCGGCGGCGCTGATGTTGGCGGCGTAGAAGTAGGCCATCGCGGCGTGAGAGACCGTGGTCGGCAACTGCATTCCGCCGAGTTCAAAGTCCTTGGTCGCGGCCACCATGCCGGCCTCGCCGAAGGCTGCCAGCGCAGCTTTGAGGCCCTCGGCGACCCTGACCTGATCGCCTTCCAGGCGCGGTTCGTCCTGATCACAGCGCTGGTAGAGCGGAGCGAACAGCTCTGTGGCAATCCTTTCGCTGCTATCGAGTGCCGCGTCGAAGGTCTCGCGCGAATGATCGGCGTGGCGCGACGCCTCGGTCAGCGCCTCCACCTCCAGCCACTCATACAGCAGGAACTCCAGATCGCGCCGTGAGAGCAGCTTGGAGGGCAGTTCAGCCATTGAAGCGCTTGCCTTGCTCGGCAAGGGATTTCAGCAGCGGTGCCACGATCCAGGCATCACCCTGATAGCCCTGCGCGTAGCCTTCGATCGCCTTGACCACCGCGCTCAGCCCGACCTGATCGGCGTAGAACATCGGTCCCCCGCGCCACAGCGGGAAGCCGTAGCCGCTCAGGTAAACCAGATCGATATCGGAAGCCCGCGCGGCGATCCCTTCGCTCAAGATCTGCGCACCCTCGTTGACCAGGGCGTAGATCAGCCGCTCGACGATCTCTTCATCGCTGATCTCCCGGCGGGTGATGCCCAGCGCCGCGGAATGCTCGATTACCATCTGGTCGACCTCGGCCGAGCGGTGCGCAGTGCGGTCACCGGGCTGGTAGTCGTACCAGCCGGCGCCGGTCTTCTGGCCATAACGACCGCGCTCGCAGAGCAGGTCGGCGGTCTTGGAGTAGGCCATCTCCGGCTGCTCCACATAGCGCCGCTTGCGGATTGCCCAGCCGATGTCGTTGCCGGCCAGATCGCCCATCCGGAACGGGCCCATCGCCATCCCGAAGCGCTCCACCGCGGCGTCCACCTGGGCCGGCAGCGCGCCTTCGTCCAGCAGAAAACCGGCCTGACGTCCGTATTGCTCAATCATCCGGTTGCCGATAAAGCCGTCGCAGACCCCGGATACCACCGCGGTCTTGCGAATGGTCTTGGCCAGCGCCATCACCGTGGCCATCACATCCCTGGCAGTCTGCTTGCCGCGCACCACCTCCAGCAGCTTCATGATGTTGGCTGGACTGAAGAAGTGCATGCCGACCACGTCAGCGGGCCGCTGGGTAACCGCGGCAATCTTGTCCAGATCCAGCGTCGAGGTATTGCTGGCCAAGATCGCGCCCGGCTTGGCTACCGCGTCGAGTTGGCCGAAGACCGCGTTCTTCACCGCGTAATCCTCGAACACCGCCTCGATGATCAGATCGGCATCGGCCAGATCGGCGAAGTCCATGGTCGGCTTGAGCAGCGCCAGGGTCTGTTCCATCTGTTCGGCGCTGAGGCGCCCCTTCTGCGCGCTCTTCTCATAGGTCTTGCGGATGTGGGCGACGCCGCGCTGCAGCGCCTCCTCCTTGACCTCCAGCAGGTGCACCGGAATGCCGGCACTCAGGAAATTCATGCTGATCCCGCTGCCCATGGTGCCGGCGCCGATCACCGCCACGCTGGCAATCGCGCGGGGCTGGACCTCGGGGCCGATGTCCTCGATCTTGCTGGCCGCGCGCTCGGCAAAGAAGGCGTGGCGCAGCGACATGGATTCGGGGGTCTGAATCAGATCGACAAAGGCTTGACCTTCCAGCCTCAACCCCTCGTCAAAGGGCCGCGTGCAGGCGGCCTCGACGGCGTCAATGCAGCGCTGCGGTGCTGGAAAATGCGGCGCGGTCTGGGCGGCCATTGCCCTGGCACCGGCGAAGATGGTGACGAAGTCAGCGGCCGGCACCTGCCGGTCGCGAATGCGCGGCAATGGCCCCTCGCTGTCCGCGGCCTTCAGCGCAACCGCCGCCGCGGCTTCGCGCAGCTCTGATATTCCAACCACTTGATCAAAAAGGGTGCTCTTGGCCAGCTTGGCCGCAGCCACCGGCTTGCCGGTGACGATCATCTGCAGGGCGGTCTCCACACCCACGCAGCGGGGCAGGCGTTGGGTACCACCGGCGCCCGGCAGCAGGCCCAGATTCACCTCCGGCAGGCCAATCTTGGCGTCACCGGCGGCAACCCGGTAGTGCGCGCCAAGCGCCAACTCCAGTCCGCCGCCCAGAGCCATTCCATGGATGGCGGCGACGATCGGTTTGGCGCAGGCCTCCATCGCCGCAATCACCTGCGGCAGGTTGGGCTCAGCCATGGCCTCGGGCTTGCCGAACTCGCGGATATCGGCGCCGCCAGAAAATCCCCTGCCGCCGCCGCAGATCACGATCGCCTGCACCGCAGCATCGGCCTGAGCCTGCTTCAGCGCGGCGACGATGCCCTGTCGGGTCGCCAGCCCCAGACCGTTCACCGGCGGGTTCTCCAGGGTAATCAGGGCGATGCCCTGGTCGACTTGATAGGAAGCGGTCATCATTAAGTTCCGTATAACGAAACATTATTTGGTAATTTGGAACATGCTAGCGGGGGTGGTGGGGGGATGGCAAGAGGGGAGGGCTGAGGGCCCAGGGCCCAGGGCTTGGGGCCCAGGAGAGCATGCGTGCGCGGGATTTCTCGCGGAACAGCGACATCTGCGAGGTGCGGGAGTGACTTCACAGCGCTCAATCCGGCCCAGCCGCTCCGGATCGGCGCCCTGGGCCCTGTGCCCTGTGCCCTAACCCCTTTCTTTTTCCCCTTCTACGGAATATCGTTCCGTAATACGAAACAAAGGGATTGCACCATGCATTTCGCCTACTCGGACAAGGTTGAGGATCTGCGCAAGCGGCTGCTGGCATTTTTTGATCAGCACATCTATCCCAGCGAGCGCCGCTATCTGGACGAGCTGGCGGCCAATCGGGCGGCGGGTAATCCGTGGCAGGTACTGCAGGTGATCGAAGAGCTCAAGCCGCTGGCGCGGGAGCAGGGTTTGTGGAATCTGTTTCTGCCGCAGTCCGAGCATGCGCCGGAGGGCTTGAGCAATCTGGAATACGCCACCCTGTGCGAGATCATGGGCCGCAACCTGTGGGCGCCGGAGGTGTTCAACTGCTCGGCGCCGGACACCGGCAACATGGAGGTGCTGGCGCGCTACGGCACCGCCGAGCAGCAGGCGCGCTGGCTGCAGCCGCTGCTTAAGGGCGAGATCCGCTCGGCCTTCTTGATGACCGAGCCGGCGGTGGCCTCTTCGGACGCCACCAACATCCAGTGTGAAATCCGTCGCGACGGCGACGACTATGTGATCAACGGTCGCAAGTGGTGGTCCTCGGGCGCCGGCGATCCGCGCTGCCAGATCTACATCGTGATGGGCAAGACCGACCCCGGCGCGGCCACCTACGCCCAGCAGTCGATGATCCTGGTGCCGGCCAACACGCCCGGCATCGAGGTGATCCGGCCGCTGCCGGTGTTTGGCTACGACGATGCCCCGCACGGACACATGGAGATCGTCCTGACCGATGTGCGGGTTCCCGCCAGCAACATGCTGCTGGGTGAGGGTCGGGGCTTCGAGATCGCTCAGGGTCGATTGGGCCCGGGCCGCATCCACCACTGCATGCGCACCATCGGCATCGCCGAGCGCGCGCTGGAGCTGCTCTGCCAGCGGGCGATGAGCCGGGTGGCCTTCGGCAAGCCAATTGCCCAGCACAGTCTGTGGCATGAGCGCATCGCCGAAAGTCGCTGCCTGATTGAACAGGCGCGGTTGCTGACCCTCAAGGCGGCCTGGATGATGGACACCGTCGGCAACAAGGTCGCCAAGAACGAAATCGCGATGATCAAGGTGGTGGCGCCGCAGATGGCGCTGAAGATCCTGGATTGGGCGATTCAGGCTCACGGCGGCGCCGGTGTCAGCGAAGACTTCCCGCTGGCCCATGCCTATGCCGCCGTGCGCACCCTGCGCCTGGCCGATGGTCCCGACGAGGTGCACGCTGCCAGCATTGCCAAGCATGAGCTGGCCCACTGGCGGATGGCCGCGGCGAGCTGATCAAGGCATGGGTAACAGCCGCCGCCAGCAGCCGAACTTCCAGCTGGGAGCAAACGCGGATCACCCGCAGTTCGTCACCGCGCTGGCGCGCGGGCTGTCGATCCTGCGCTGCTTTCAGCGCGGCGAGCACTATCTGGGCAACCAGGAGATCGCCCGTCGCACCGGCCTGCCCAAGGCTACCGTTTCCCGGCTGACCTTTACCCTGGCCTCGCTGGGCTATCTGAGCTACGCCGAGGACCGGGAAAAATACGCCCTCGGCGTCGCGGTGCTCTCGCTCAGTCGCGCCTTCATGGAAGGAAACGACGTGGTCGCGGTGGCCAGGCCGCTGATGCAGGAACTGGCCGATTACACCCAGGCGGCGGTGATGCTGGGCGCCTCCGACGGGATGCGCATGGTGCTGATGGAAATCTGTCAGGGCGATCCCACCTTCCAGCTCAAGCTGGAGGCCGGATCACGGGTGCAGCACGGTTCCACAGCCCTGGGTCGCGCCGATCTGGCCGCCCGCCCGCAGGAGGTCTTTGATCGCCAGTTGGAACTGTTGCAGGGCGAATGCGAGCCGGCGCTGTGGCCCAAGGTACGCGCCGGCATCGTCCGCGCCCGAGCCGACTATGAGCAGTACGGCTTCTGCTTCTCGCTAGGCGACTGGAATCCTGACGTATTTGCGGTCGGCGTGCCGCTGATCTCCAGCGACCGCTCACGCATCTTCGCCTTCAACTGCAGCGGCCGCGTCTCGATGGTCAGCCGCGACAAGCTGATCCACGACTTCGGCCCGCGCCTGATCGCCCTGCGCAATCGGGTGCAGGAGCTGACCGGGGGGCGGT
>JAGRJL010000356.1 GCA_020442775.1 Lysobacterales bacterium
CTCTCGGCGGTGCTGCAACACGTCCATTCCAACTACGAGATCGACAGCTTTGTGCACCTGCTGCAGGCGGCGGCTGAACTCAGCGGCCAGCAAAGCATCGAACATCCCTCGCTGCGGGTGGTCGCCGACCACATCCGCGCTTGTGCCTTCATGGTGGTCGATGGCGTTCTGCCGGGCAACGAAGGGCGCGGCTATGTATTGCGACGAATCATCCGTCGCGCGCTGCGTCACGGGCACAAGCTGGGCGCACACACCGGATTCTTTCACAAGCTGGTCGCGCCGCTGGTCGAAGTCATGGGCGAGGCCTATCCGGAACTGGTCAAGCGCCAGAGCACGGTCGAGCGTGCACTGGCAGCCGAAGAAGAGCGCTTTGCCGAGACCCTGGACGCGGGAATGAAGGTCTTCGAGGAAGTCGCCGCGCGCAGCGGAGAGCAGATCCGCGGCGTCGACGTGTTCAAGCTCTACGATACCTACGGATTCCCGGCGGATCTGACCGCCGACGTCGCCCGCGAACGCGGAATGACGATAGACCAGCCCGGCTTTGAAGCAGCCATGTCCGAGCAGCGCGAGAAATCGCGCTCGGCCAGCCAGTTCAGCGGCGGCTTCGGAATTACCGCAGAGCAGTCCGAGGGACTCGCTCCTACCCGCTTCGGCGGCTATGACCGCCTGCAGATGGATGACTGCAAGATCGCCCGAATCCTGGTCGATGGCGAGTCGCGCGGGGCGCTCAATGCTGGCGAAAAGGCGGTCATCGTGCTCGATCGGACGCCTTTTTACGCCGAGTCCGGCGGCCAGGTCGGCGACTGTGGGCAACTGTGCAGCGACAACGCCGAGTTTGTGGTCGAGGACACGGTCAAGCTGGCCGGCGTCTACCACGGCCATGTCGGTCGCTTGACCGCAGGGCGATTGGAGATCCAGCAATCGATATCGGCTGAAGTCGATGGGCCGCGCCGTCGGGCCACCGTGCTCAATCATTCGGCGACCCATTTGCTGCACGCCGAGCTGCGCGCGGAACTGGGCGATCACGTCAGCCAGAAGGGCTCACTGGTTGCTCCGGATCGCCTGCGCTTCGACTTTTCCCATTTTCAACCGATGACCGCAGAGCAGCTTGAGCGGGTTGAGCGTCGGGTCAATCAAGCCATTCGCGCCAATGCGCAGGCCGAGGCGGCTGAAATGGGCTTTGACGAAGCGATCGCAGCCGGGGCCATGGCGCTGTTCGGTGAGAAATATGGTGATCGCGTTCGGGTGCTGAGGATGGGGGAATTCTCCACCGAACTTTGTGGCGGCACCCACGTCAACGCGCTGGGCGATATCGGATTGTTCCGCATCGTCAGCGAGGGCGGGGTTGCCTCCGGCGTGCGCCGTATCGAGGCGGTTACCGGAGAGGCGGCGCTGGATTTCGTCGCTCGGCGAGATCAGGCACTCGATCAGGCTGCCGACCTGCTCGGCGGCACTGCAGAGCAGGTGGCCGATCGCCTGGCCCAGCTGCTGGAGCGGGTCAAGCAGACAGAGCGCGAGCTGGAGAGCCTCAAGTCCAAACAGGCCAGCGCCGCTGGCGGGGACCTCGCCACCCAGGCCGCCGATGTCGACGGGATCAAGGTGCTGGGCGCTCGGGTGGAAGGAGTCGATGCCAAGCGCGCACGCGAAATGATCGACGACCTCAAGAGCCGACTGGGCGATTGCGCGGTGCTGCTGGCCGCCGCCGGCGACGGCAAGGTGGCGCTGGTTGCCGGCGTGGCCGGGCGCGGCCTGGCCAAGGTCAAGGCTGGCGAATTGCTGCAGCACGTCGCCAAACAGATCAATGGGCGGGGCGGCGGCAGGCCCGATCTGGCCCAGGGCGGCGGCGAGGACCTGGACACCCTTCCGGCCCTGCTGGCCAGCCTGCCGGCCTGGATTGCCGAGCGCGGCTAGGCGCCGGCAGCGCCGATGGCATTCACCGGCTACGCCTTTACGACGGCAATATGCCAGAATGTGAGGTTGATCAAGCACAGAAAATACTGTGCCAGTCATAATGGAAAGCGCTGCGCGCGAAAACCGCATTCCAGCGCGTCGCAAAAATCTTCCCAGGGAGGGAGGGATGCTCAGACACATTGTTGCGATCGTCGCTGGCGTCAGCGCAGGTTGGATCGTCGTTGCCGCCATCGATCTGGTTGGTCTGTGGCTGTTTCCTGAAGCCGGCGCACAATCGGCGCACGCCGGACAGCTGTCTCAGATGGTTGGAGAGCTGCCCGACTATTCGCTGTGGATCAAGCAGTTGGCCTGGTTTATCGGCGCAGTCTCCAGTGCCTGGCTGGCCTCAAGAATGCACGCCGGCGACCGCCTGATCTGCGGCGGCATGGCTGCGCTGCTGCTGCTCGCACTGAGCGTGGTCAGCCTGATCGTCAACCCCAGCCCGCTGTGGTTCATCCTGCTGACGCCTATAGTTTTCCTCAGCGGCGCCACGGTGGGCCTGCTGCCAAGCATGCGCACCGCATCCGCTGGGTAGCCTACCTGGCGCCATGAGACTTGCCGGAACGGCCGATGGCGCTTGATCTGTGGGTTCAATGGAGTCACCAGGACAGCGACCGCTACGCCTGGATTGATCACTGGCTTGATCAGCACCCCGGGGTTGGCGCCTCGCTGCTGGCGGTCCCCGCCGACAGCGCTGAGCAACCCAGACTCTGGTATCTGCGGGAACCGGGCGAGCCGGCGCAGGTGCGCGTGCAGGGTCATCAGTCGGCAGAGCCACTTGCCGTGGATGACTCCCTTTACCGGGAGCTCACGAGCAAGTTCGCTGCGCCCAATCACTCAGCGCACGCGCTCACCGATGCTGTGTACTGGCTGCCGGCAGGGGCTCTTCGGGTACATCCATTGCCGCTGGTGCAGGAGGGCCGGGTTGCCTACTGGCTGTGGTTGACCGACTTCCCTGCCCCAGTGACAGCGGCGATGCTCGCCGAACTCAATCTGCGCGCGGCCCTGGGGCTGGGCAGTGCGCGCCTGTTCGAGGTCGAGCAGCAGCGCCGCATGCAGCACGCAGCGGTCAACAATCTGGCCGAAGTTCAGCGCATGCTGCAGCCCCATCAGCCGCAGATCAATGGTTTGGAGTATGCCCTGCACTGGCAGCCGGCAGAGACCGCAGCTGGCGACTACTACGACGTGATGCCGCTGAGCGCCGCTTTCAGCGAAGTCTATGACGGCAGCGCTGGCGACGTCTGGGGCGCGATGATTGGCGACGTCAGCGGCCATGGCGCCGCTGCCGCGATGGAGGCCGCGCAGTTCGATGCGATCCTGCGCACCTACAAGCCAAACAGCGATCTGGGACCAGCCGGCGCACTCGGCTACGCCAACCGCTATTTCTTTTCCCGTCAGTCCAGGCAGCGACTGATGACGGTGCTGGCAACCCGCTACCGTCCCGATACCCGGGAATTGGTCTATGCCAACGCCGGGCATCTGCCCCTGCTGGTGCGCCGAGGGAACGAGGTGACGGTCTACGGCGACGGCGACATCCCGATTGGGGTCCTGCGCGAGCAGCAGTTCCGCAATTTCTCGCTCGATCTGGCCCCCGGCGACCTGGTGCTGATGTACACCGACGGCGTGATTGAGGCGCGCGACGCGGAGCGAGCGGAATTCGGTCTCGAACGACTGAGCGCAATCTTCGCTCAAGGGCCGACCCAACCGCAGGCGCTGCTGGAGGTCATTCTGGCCGCGCTGTTCGACCATCAGGGCGGCCCCATCGGTAGTGATGACCAAACGGTTGTGGTGCTCAGGGTGGTTTCGCCGGGCGCCCTCCAGACCTAGCCGCACTAGACCGCATTATTGGCAAATGTTCGTCGCGAACCATTCACAGGTGTGCGGTGCCGCGGTTCGCGGACGGGAGATCGACGAAGGCGTAGTTGACAGTACGTCTTTCGAAAGCAGGGACCGAACCGCACCACAGCGAGCCTGCGAAAGCCATGCCTCTTCCCCGCGCGTTGCCTGAAGGAAAGAGCCCATCGAGTTATCTGCTGCGCTCTCATCAGACACCACACGAGGAATCTGCGCGGCAAAAGGGTCGGAGCCAAAACGGATGCCATGGGGATACTGGCCGTCTATCGGAGTGGCGCGCATATACACACGTGGAAGTCCGACGATAGGCGAAATAATCGCCAAGGCGCCGGTGCAGCCCTGAGCTCTTCCGCCGCACAGGCTCCCAGGGAGGTTGCTACAGCGCCAGCTTGATCACCTCGCCGCTCACCCCATCGGCGCCTATGCGCAACCTGCCAACGGCAACCGGCAGCTTGAAGCGACGCGGACCGGCGCTGCCAGGGTTGAAGTACAGGACTCCGTCGCGATACTCGTTGCAGGGCTGATGCGAATGGCCGAAGACCACCGCATCAAAGCCGCCGCGCGGGTCGATATCGATCTCGGCGATGTTGTGGATCAAGTAGATCCAGCGCCCGCCAATCTCAATAACTTCCGTGATGGGATGTGTTTGTGCCCATTCGTCGCGATCGACGTTGCCGCGAACGCCATGGACCGGTGCCAGCTGCGCTAGCTGCTGGACGATGCCGCCCGGCCCAATATCACCCGCGTGCAGGATCAGATCACAGCCGCGCAGGGCGCTGACGGCCTCCGGTCGCAGGAGCCCGTGGGTATCGGAAATCACCCCGACTATTAGGTCAGCACCCAATTGCGATCCGCTAATGAATGATCGTTGCTAGCGCCGATCCATCGGCACCCAGGCCAGATCTTCCGGGCCGTTGTAGTTGGCGCTGGGACGAATGATCTTGCCGTCCTGACGCTGCTCGATCACGTGTGCGCACCAGCCGGTAGTGCGTGCCACCACGAACAGCGGGGTGAACATCGCGGTCGGCACGCCCATCATGTGGTAGCTGGAAGCGCTGAACCAGTCCAGATTGGGGAACATTCGCTTGGTCTGCGCCATCACCTGTTCGATCCGTTCGGAGACATCGAACAGGCGCATATTGCCGCCCTCCTCGCACAGCCGCCGCGAAATCTCCTTGATGATCACGTTGCGCGGGTCGGCGATGGTGTACACCGGATGGCCGAAGCCAATGATGATTTCCTTGCGCTCCACCCGGGCACGAATGTCGGCCTCGGCCTCATCGGCGTTGCGATAGCGCGAGATGATGTCCATCGCCACCTCATTGGCGCCGCCATGCTTGGGACCGCGCAGCGCGCCGATGGCGCCGGCGACCGCGGAATACATGTCGGCTCCGGTGCCCGCGATCACCCGAGCGGTGAACGTGGAGGCGTTGAACTCATGCTCGGCATACAGGGTCAACGAAGTGTCCAGACTGTTGACCTGCAGTTCGCTGGGCCGCTCGCGGTGCAGCAGGTGCAGGAAATGGGCGGCCACCGAGTCGTCATCGGTCTCCACATCCACCCGGGAACCGTGGTGACTGAAATGCCACCAGTAAAGCAGCATGGAACCGAAGCTGGCGACCAGCCGATCGGCGATGTCGCGCGCTTCTGCCACCGGATGACCATCACGTTCGGGCAGCACCGAACCCAGCACCGAGGCGCCGGTGCGCATCACATCCATGGGATGGGTGGCCGGCGGCAGCACTTCCAGTGCGTCGCAAACCGCCATCGGCAAGCCGCGCAAGCGACTCAGCTTGGTCTTGTAGGCCTTCAGCTCGGCCGCATTGGGCAGATGCCCGTGAATCAGCAAATGGCTGACTTCCTCGAAGCAGGCATTGGCGGCCAGATCGTGAATGTCGTAGCCGCGATAATGCAGATCATTACCGCTGCGACCCACCGTGCACAACGCGGTATTTCCGGCAGCGACACCCGACAAGGCAACAGATTTCTTGGGCTTGGGAAGGGTGGATTCACTCATGCGCGGCTCTCCTGGTCGGTCGGTGAGTTGTTGTTAATGGCGTCGGCAGCAACAGCGCGCCGCTTCCACCGGGTCTGGCTAGGGCTTCTCAACGAGGTCGCTCAAGACCTCATAATCATCGCTGCGCGACAGCCCCAACAGCGCCTCTTTCAGGGCAGGCGGCGGCGCAGTCAAGCGCCGCTTCCCGATATTCATCCAGCCGCCTCGACTGGTGACCCGCGCGGCCAGTCGACCGTCGGGGCGATAGAACTCGTTGCGCAGCCGGAAGCGGGCGCCGTCTTCGCTCAGCCCTGCGGCAATCAGGGTGATCCGGATCGGCTCCAGCAGGCGGAACTCTCGGAAATATTCGATCTCATCGCTCTGCACTACCGGGCCAATGCCGTGCTCTGCAAAGGCACTCATCGGAAAGCCGTTGCTCGCAAAGTAGAGCATGCGCAGGTCGGCGCTCTTGTCCAGATAGGCGGTATTGCGCAGATGGCCGTTGGCGTCCAGATCGCCCCAACCGACCATGTGCTGATGTTCGAAAACCACCAACGCTAGCTCTGGTCGCCGTACAGCTGATCGAGCTTGGCCTCGTAGTCCATGTAGCCGAGCACTTCGTAAAGCTCCTTGCGGGTCTGCATCCGCTCAACCACGGAAACCTGGGTCCCCGCGCTGCGAATGGTCTGATAGACCTCTTCGGCCGCCTTGCTCATGGCGCGGAAGGCGCTCAGCGGATAGATGATCATGCCGATCCCGATCGCGCGCAGCTGCTCGACAGTGAAGTACGGGGTTTTGCCGAATTCGGTCAGATTGGCGAGGATCGGCACCTTGCACTGATCGACGAAGCGCTGGTATTCCTCGATAGTGGTGCAGGCTTCGGCGAAGATCACGTCGGCGCCGGCCTCGGCGCAGGCCACCGCGCGCTCGAGCGCCGCGTCGATTCCCTCAACTGCCAGCGCATCGGTGCGCGCGACGATCACGAAATCGGGATCAATCCGCCCATCAACCGCCGCCTTGATCCGGTCAACCATGTCGGCCTTGGGCACGATCGCCTTGCCGGGCCGATGCCCGCAGCGCTTGGCCTGCACCTGATCCTCGATGTGGCA